>CAYJRG010000009.1:10555-12194 GCA_964372585.1 uncultured Candidatus Saccharibacteria bacterium | reverse complement strand
AAACGGGGATCCAGAAAAAGGGAATGTGGATCCCCCGCTTGCGCGGGGACAAGCCTGGATTCCCGCCTTCGCGGGAATGACAGGAGGGGGGTTATTGCATTTGACATATTAGACATAATATGCTAGCATTTGTCCAGCAATCCTGAAACAGCTCTTTTGAGCTTGGGACGGGAAAGAGAATTAACTCTCCGCGCCGTTGAGTGCGGAATGGAAAGGTAACAGAATGAAGATCAGTCACAAAAACACATCCGGCCTCACGCTGGTGGAAATCATGATCGTGGTCGCCATCATCGGACTGCTCGCCGCGATCGCGATCCCAAATTTCAACAAGGCGCGGCAAGTAATAAGCCAAACGAGGGCCTGCATCGCCAATCTCAAAATGATTGACGGCGCCAAGGCGACTTGGGCGATTGAAAACAAGAAGGTCAACACCGACACGCCGGCCACATCGGACCTCTACGGCGCGTCGAACTACATCCGGGACGAACCTGCGTGTCCCGGCAGCGGTTCCTACACGCTCAACGCGGTGGACACCAAGCCGACCTGCAGTCTCCACAAAGACGGGCACGTTCTGCCCGATCCATCGTTGAGCAAACAGTACGTTTCGGAGGGGATGATTAAATCTCCTCCGCCTGTCTCGTCGGAACCGCCGGTACTCGGGTCCGGGTACTCGCTGGTGAGCGCCGCACCCGAGGAACTGGTTGCCCTCAAGGCAACCGGAGAATTGGGGTATATTGCTACGGAAATCCCTAGACTGGCAGACTCCCAGAACAATGGGACGGACGGGGGGTTTGCCTTGATTAAAGTAACTCCCAAACAGTGGGAGTTGCTCGAAAGAATTGGGGTCCGGCTCCATCACCAAGGGAACGTCCTCGATGTCAAAATCCCGAATGATTTTGGGCCGGTGCTCATGATGTCGGGGAACGAAAAGGTTTTCTGGGTGACATTCCCCGATGGGCGACAGGGATTTCTTGCGGCAACCGCCAAGCCCCCAGGGGCCTTCTGGGCGGCGATCGCGACGGGGAAGGCTCACTACCCGCCCGCCGAAAAGAAGTAGGGTTCAAAAGATGAAAACGTAGACCCTCGGTCCAATCCCGGGGGTCTTTTATTTTTGAAAATATGTTTAAGAATTTAAAATTTACTGAACGTCTGGATTGCTTCGCCTACGGCTCGCAATGACGAGGTGAGAAGTTGCGATTTTTGCGATTGACTTAAGAAGTTAAGCGTACTAATCTTTAAACATGGACCAAAAAACTGACGACTATAAAAAGAAACTCGAAGCGGAGAAGGGGAAGCTGTTAAAAGAACTTGCCGGAATGGAAAAGCCCGAGGACTTTGGGAACGACGCCGATCCCGACGAGGAGGCGAACGAGGCCGAGAGTTTTGGAAACCAGCTTGCCACGGCCCGCGTGCTGAAGGATCGCATCAACGACATTGACGGAGCGATAAACCGCATCGCCTCGGGAACCTATGGCACCTGCGACGGGTGCGGAAAAAAAATTGATGAAGCGGTGCTCGACGTTTCTCCGGAATCGAAACTGTGCAGAGAGTGTAAGAAAAAATTGTAACTAGATTGCTTCGCCCAGCCCCGACCGTGAAGTCGGAATCCCGACTCAACGTCGGGACGGTCGGGGCTGGG
>CAYJRG010000009.1:397-10545 GCA_964372585.1 uncultured Candidatus Saccharibacteria bacterium | reverse complement strand
CGGTCGGGTCTGGGCTCGCAATGACATTCAATTTATATGACCAAAAGCCCTGCTCGGATACACTCGGCAGAACTCGAGGGAATCAAAGCGCGGCTCATCGAAATCGAGGTTGACCTCCACGTCGGCTTGCACTCGTTCAGCATCGTCGGGCTGGCAGACAAGGCGTTAAATGAAGCGAAGGAGCGCGTAAGCTCCGCCCTTAAAAACTCCGGAGCAAAACCGCCGAACCGCGAGAACAGAAAAATCACCGTGAGTTTGGCGCCGGCGGACGTGAAAAAAACCGGCTCGCAGTACGACCTCGGCATCGCGATCGGCTACTTGCTCGCCACGGAGCAGATGCAAGCGTTCAACGCGAAAAATAAAATGTTTGTGGGAGAACTCGCGCTCGACGGCCGGCTCCGGCCCATTAACGGCGCTTTGAATATCAGCGAAATGGCGAAGCGACTCGGATTTGAGTTTCTGCTTCTCCCCGCGCAGAACGCGAATGAAGCCGCCGTGATCGAGGGAATTTCCGTGATCCCGCTCGAGACACTCCAAGACGCCATGGATTTTTTGGAGGGACGGCGGGATATAAAACCGTGGACGGCGGAACAGATGCCAACCGAAGAAATCATCGCGCCGGATTTTTCGGAAATCAAAGGGCAGGAAAACGCGAAGCGCGCGATGACTATTGCCGCCGCCGGCGGGCACAATCTCCTCATGACGGGACCACCCGGGGTAGGAAAAAGTTTGCTCAGTCAAGCGATGATCGGTATTCTCCCCGACATCACGCTCGACGAGGCAATCGAGGTGACAAAAATTTACAGCTCGGCGGGGCTCGGATCCGGCGGGCTGATTCGCCAGCGGCCGTTCCGGTCTCCGCATCACACCGCCTCCGCACCGGCGGTCGTCGGCGGAGGAGGGGACCCGAAGCCCGGGGAGATCAGCTTGGCGCATCGCGGCATTTTGTTTTTGGACGAACTACCCGAGTTTCCAAAAAATATTCTCGAGGCGCTCCGCCAGCCGCTCGAGTCGGGCTCGGTGAACATTTCCCGCGCGAAAACGAGCTTGTCGTTTCCGGCGCGGTTCACGCTCGTCGCCGCCATGAACCCGTGCCCGTGCGGATTTGCCGGCGACACCGAGCGCGAATGCAGGTGCGCCGCCTACGACGGGATCCGCTACCAGCGCACAATTTCGGGGCCCCTCCTCGACCGGATCGCCCTGCAAATAAAAGTCCTGCGGGTGGCCCTGCCCGAACTCCGTAAAAAGAAAGCGGCCGAGCTTGTGAGTCCGGCGATTAAAAAACGAGTGGAGACGGCGCGCGAGTGGCAGAGGGAACGGTTCAAACACGTGCCGACGCAGAAACGGCCGACGACAAACTCCGAGATGAGCTCGAAGCAAGTTGAGGAACTGGGACAAATGACCGCGCCAGCGGAAACATTTTTGGAAACCTTCAATAAAAGCACGCTCTCTCCCCGCGGCTACTATCGGCTGTTAAAAACAGCGCGCACGATCGCGGATTTGGAAAACGCGGAACGCATTTCGGAGAAGCATCTTGCGGAGGCGTTTAGTTATCGGTTGAGGGAGGAGAGTTAATGGCTAATGGCGTATGGCTAATTGCTAATTGCTAATTGCTAATTGCTAATAGCGCATGGCTTTATTGCTATAAGCTATAGGCAATATGCCATTTGCTATTTCGCAAGCGGGTTTTCTGCGCCGTCAACTTCAAAGTGGACATGGCATCCGACGGCGTCGCCCGTATCTCCCATCGTGCCGATCTGCTGGCCTTGCTTCACATAATCGCCAATGCCGACGAGCGATTCTTTAAGGTGGCTGTATCGCGTTCTAACTCCATTGCCAAAGGGGTGCTCCATTAAAACGAAAATTCCGTAGCCATTGTTCCATCCGCTGTGGCCGTCGCCGAGATTTTCATCCGGAATCACAAGCCCTTCAGCGGCGGCAAGCACCGGCGTGCCGCACGAGTTTACAATGTCAACGGCATTCTGCGGATGGAGCTTGCCCAAGTTCAGCCCCTCGGCCGGTTTTGAAAAATAACTTTTGAGATCGGGCAACGTCGAGCCTCGATACGCACTTTTTTTCCCTCCGGGGATAATGAGCGAGATGCCCGCGCCAAGCGAAGTAAAATTGATTGATTTGTTAAACTGCTTGATGCTTTCTTCTGAAATCCCGAAATAGCCGGACACGGATTCGAGCGTGTCTCCGTCGGCCGTTTTGTACACAACGCCGGCAACGGGGAGCACATTTAGTTCGTCGCCCGGGCGAATGATCCCCGATTTAAGGGACGGATTTGCTCCAAGAAGCGTTTCAAGCGATATGCCGAAATACGACGCGATGCTCAAGAGCGTGTTGCCTTTCCGAATTGTGTACCGCACAAGGTCGGATCTGGTAAAACTGGGGCCGATCGGCTGACCAGCATCGGCAACGCTCCCGGGGAAAAATCCGCTCACGCGCGGCTCGCCGGAAGTCGCGCCTTCGGCGGCGGACGCAGACGGAAGAATGAGAGGCGAACTTACGGCTTGAAACCGCGACGTTCCCCTATCTCCCGGGACAGGACGCGCGGGGCCTCCCAAGACCCCCACCCTCGCGGTTACCTCTGTGGGAAAATTGCCGTACGCAAACGCCGCGCCCACAAGCGCCGTAAGGAAAAAAACAGCCATCACCAGTGGCTTTCTCGCCGCATGCAATTGTCTTACAATGGTACCAATGGCTTTATAAAAAGGGCTTCCGGACGTGCTCTGGAGCGACAGGTTTTAGTGTACCATAATGGACAATAAGCTCAACCCCCAACAAGAGGAAGCCGCCCGGGCGCCACAAGCGCCTCTTTTGATTGTGGCGGGCGCGGGAACCGGAAAAACAACCACGCTTACCGAGCGGCTTGTACACCTTATAAGGGAGGGGGTAGACCCGTGGAGGATTTGCGCCCTCACGTTCACCAATAAAGCCGCGAATGAAATGCTCGAGCGGGTACAGCGGAGCGGCGCACTTAGAGCCCGTCCGGAAACCCCATCCGTTGCGACGAAAGAGGGTTTTCGGACGGGCTCCGGCAACCGAGAGCCCTACATCGGCACATTTCACTCCCTCGGGGCAAGCATCCTGCGGCGGGAGGGGTATCTGGCAGGCCGCGCTCCGAACTTTGCCATTTTTGACGACCACGACTCATTCGACCTCATAAAAAAAGTAACGCGTGAACAGGGTGGCGAAGAAGGCGCGAGACAAAAAAGCATTGGCCGAAAATCAGCGGCAGACAAAAAGAAGCCCGCCATCCTCGCCCAGAACATTTCGCGGATAAAAAATCTCGGCAATTTCGGCGGGGGCGGCGGGCCGGCGCGCGGGGCGGAGCAGAACGCGGAAACAGTCCGCGCGGCATTTATGGCCTACGAGCGCAAACTCAAAGAAAACAACGCGTTTGATTTTGATGACTTGATAGAAAAAGTGGTGCGCCTCTTTAGAGAACACCCCGCCGTGCTCCGAAAATACCGCGAGAAATTTTCCGCCGTGCTCGTTGACGAATTCCAAGACGTGAATCCCGCCCAGTACGAGCTTATCAAGCTCCTTGCCGGAGAACACCGAAACTTGAGCGCGGTCGGCGATGACGAACAGCTCATTTACGGCTGGCGGTACGCGAACCTCGACACGTTTTTGAACTTCGAGTCCGACTGGCCCGGAGCGCGCGTCCTGTTCCTCGAAGAAAACTATCGCTCGACGGGCTCCATCATCGGCGGGGCTTCCGCGGTTTCAAAACACAACTTGAAACGGCGGCCGAAAAATCTCTGGACGAAAAATCCGGCGGGGAGTCCGATCTCCGTTACGGAAACGGAAGACGAGGATCGGGAAGGGGAATTTATCGCGGAGCAGATTCAAGGGTCGCGGGTCGCGGGTCAGGGGTCAGGGGTAGCGGTTTTGTACCGAACCAACGCGCAGTCGCGGGCGATCGAGCAGGCGCTCATACGGCGCAGGATTCCATACCGTATTTTCGGCGGGCTCAAATTTTACGAGCGGAAAGAAATCAAAGACATTCTTGCCGCGCTCCGCTTTGCGGCAAACGACAAAGACGAGGTGAGCCGCGACCGGCTCGAAAAAACTTTTTCCGAGAAGAAACTCGATACGATCGTCCGGCACATCAACAAGAACAAGCACCTGCCCCCGCGGGAATTCATCGAGTTATTAGTCGAGGCAACCGATTACCTCGGCTATCTCGAGAGAAATTTCGTAAACTTCGCCGACCGGCAGGAAAACATCTCCGAGCTCGCAGAGTTCGCCTCCCGCTTCACCGCGCTTCCCGACATGCTTCAGGAAATATCGCTCGTGCAGGCCACGGACGCCTCGAAAGGCCGCGATGATGCCCGCTCGGAGAGCGGCCCCGAGGCGCACCTCATGACCGTGCACCTTGCAAAGGGGCTTGAATTCGACACCGTTTTTATCGCCGGATGTTCCGAAGGATTGCTTCCGCACGGCCGGTCGCTCGACGACGAGGACCGACTCGAAGAGGAGCGGCGGCTGATGTATGTGGCGATGACGCGGGCTCGGCACGATCTCCGCATCAGCTTTTACGGCATGCCCTCGCGGTTCCTCGGCGAAATTCCGGCGGATCTGATTGAGTTCAAAACCCTCTCCGGAAACGGATATTTCGAAGCAGACTCGCGCGAGGAGTTTGTAACGCTCGAATAAAGCGATGCGAAATTAATGCGAATCACACGCAAATGACGCGAATGTCAGCACAACGCCAATATATTTTCGTATCATTCGCATGATTCGTATATTCGCATCGCGCATCGCCCCTAAAAAATCGCTCGGTCAGCATTTTCTCCGCTCCGAGGCGATTTTCAAAAAAATCGTCTCCGTGGCGAACGTTTCCCCCGCGGACACCATTCTCGAAATCGGCCCGGGCGCGGGGACGCTCACGGCGCACCTCCTCGGGGCGGGAGCAAAAAAAATTATCGCGGTTGAAAAAGATCGGCGGCTCATCCCCGAGCTCGAAAAAAGATTTGCGCCGGAGGTCGCAGGGAGCCGCCTCGAAATAATCTATGGGGACATACTTGAGCTTTTGCCCTCCGACATCGGCCTCGCCGCCAATGACTACAAAATCGTCGCAAACATTCCTTTCTACATCACCGGCGCGGTTCTTAAAAAATTTCTCTCTGGTGACTGCCAACCGAGCGCGATAACGCTCCTGCTCCAAAAGGAAGTGGCGGAGCGGATCATCGCGAAGGACGGGAAAGAAAGCATCCTCTCGTTGAGTGTCAAAGCATACGGCGCGCCACGCTACATCGGAACAGTCGGGCGGGAAAATTTTATGCCGCGGCCGCAGGTGGACTCGGCGATACTTTCAATAGAAAACATTTCTAAAAACTTTTTTAGCGGCGCGGGCGACGAAGAAACATTTTTCAAACTCGTCCGCGCGGGTTTTTCGAGCAAGCGGAAGATGCTCATCAATAATCTCGAATCATTCTCGGGGATGGCAAAAGCGGACCTCGCCGCGCTTTTTGAAACTGTGAACATTCCCGTAAAATCCCGCGCGGAGAATTTGTCGATCGAAGAGTGGAAATTGTTAGCCAATAGGGTTTAGGGTATAGCCACTAGGGATTGAGAAAGCTTATTTAACATCTTCATTGTTTCGCCGAGTAATTCCTCGGAGTATTTAAATTCTTGCGGCATTGCATATTTTAATTTTCTTGCAATCACAAGCTGAGTTTCAAGTTCCGCCCCCGAACTAAAGGCGATCCGAACAAATTGCGAGTATTCTTGTCTGTGTTTACGAGCATATCCCTCGGCAATATTACTTGGGATGGAAACCGCCGCACGACGCATCTGACTTGTTAGTCCATATAACTCCGTTTTTGGAAAAAAATTGGTTAGGCGGTAGATTTCCACAACCAACTCTATGCTTTTTTTGCCAAACCCTAAGCTCTTGGTATGAATTTAACATTTTTTCTATACCCTATTGGCAAAACCCCAAACCCCAAACTCCCTAATTACTCCCTCCATACCAATTCATGAGGTTCCCAGTGATTGAAAAACATCCTATGCCCGCGTTCATCAGACACACTCCAGCGTTCGGCGTGTAAAATCCAAGCCAGCTTGCAACCGGCAAGCCCGTGCCAACCCAGTATTGGGTTTGCGGGCCGAAGTAATACAATCCGGTCGGCGTTGAACCGGCGCCCACAATCAACGCAAGATACCCCGGGCCGCAGGTGCAATAGGTGACGATGGCGACATTAAACCCCCCGCCCGGGAGCTGAGCCTCAACGGGACTGCTCAAGGGGATGAGCGCGAGAAATAAAATCGGAACCGCAAGGACGTATCGGCCGATTGTTCTTTGTATTGTCATTAGGGTTTAGCCACTAGGGTCTAGGGTTATAACTGCACGGTTTAAAAATCGAAGTGTACAATGAATTAAGTTTATTTTGAGTTTCCCTAGTGGCCAGACCCTAAACCCCAGTGGCTATCTATCCCACGGAAAACTCCGTATTCCTTTCAAAACGACGTTTGTTTGGGCGTTAGACTCACCGAGGGCATTTCTCACTATAACACGATAGAGGTCTTTGAGATCCGCCGCGGACCTGCCGTATTTTTTAAGAACTGATTCCAAGTCCGCCATGCTTGAAATTCCGGCGTATGAATTCGCAATGTCGTCGAGCGTCTTGCCTTGCGCGCGAAGCGACTGCTCGAGCCCGCTCCGCACGTCTGCCGGAAAGGAATTTATTTTTTCCCTCGTCAGCGCGGGCACATCGGGCGGAGAAAATACAAACGTGAGCGTTTTGCCGTCGGGCGACGGAAGATTTTCGATTTTCTGCTGAAGCGCGCCGTACCACAGGAGCACAGAATTCCCCGTCGGCGTAAATCCGGAGCCGAACACGGTAACCGTGTCGCCTTTTTTCACCTCCGCGGGAGAAACGCGTTCAACCACGGGCCCGCCTGCCCGCGGATTTGGCGCGTTCTCCAAAACAACTGCTTTTATGTATTCCGCCCGCGAGAGCGGGCCGAAATAACCGGTGGCCGGCAATCCATTCGTCGCTTGCCAGCGGGAAAGGGCGCGTTTCGTGAGTCCGCCGAAATACGTCGTTTCATTTCCCGCGGAGCCCGCGCCGGCGCGTGCCACCAAAAAACCGGCGCCGTTCAAAAATTTCTGAAGCCCGCGGACGTCTTCGCCGCGGTCTCCGAGTTTGAGGTCGTGCGTAAACACAACGTCTGCCGCCCTGATGGACAAAGGCGCGAGTAAGGCGAGCAGAAAGAGAACCGCGGCCCCAGTTACGCTTGAAAACAAGGCGGTACGCTTCATGCCTTCATTGTAGCATATGACACGGCAATCTTACTGTCATTACAAGCGCATCCGAAGCAATCCAGAAATTCCGATAGATTGCTTCGGCGCATGAGCGCCTCGCAATGACGAAGAAATAGCGCTTGTGCATAACTCAAACATAAGCAAATGCGCTATACTTTATAGGATATGGTGGATCTTAAAAAGCTCACCGCCTCGTTTTTGGTGTTGGCAAGCATTGTAAGCTCGCTCGCCTTTGTTTTCTCTGAAACGATCGGGAAAAATCCTGCCCCGCAAAGTACAAACCTCGCATCCGCCGAGGGGCTCGTGCCGCCGATCTCCGGGAATGCCTTCGTGGAGCAGGCGCCGGAAAGTTCGCTCATAATAGACAATGAGCCCGGCCTTCCCTCGATCATTAAAACTTCGAACCTCACGGAGAATGTCGCCCAGAGCATCACGCGTGAATTTTTCCGCGCAAACAAAAGCGGCCCCGAAGCGATCGAGGGGAGCAAACAAAAATTCACGCTCCCGCCGGACGCCGAGCTCGATTCGATGGTGAAGAAAAATCTTGTCTCGCCCGAGGCGATCGCCTCGATACAGCTTCCGAACTTCGCCGAGGAAGCGCGAGAGGGCGATTTAGAGATAACCGGCGACAACGACACCGAGGGCTTCTACCGCTACCTTTCTTCGATTGACGCGACGCTCAAAAAAACCATCCTCTCAGAAGAAGCTGATGGCGTGTTTCGGTCGGCGCCGAGTTTTGAGGCGATAGCCGCCGCGCAATACGCCTACGGAAACGCTCTCTATGCTCTGAAATCCACGCCCGTGCCGAGCGCGCTCCTCGATCTCCACAAAAGCCTTGTGCAGACAATCGAGAACAGAAAAAAGTTCGCGGACATTCCCGCAAGCGGCTCGGATGACCCCCTAAAAACCCTCGCCGTCCTCGAGGCAACCTTGGGCGACATAGACCGCGTCCTTACAACCGACGCCGAGCGCCTGATCCAAGAATACAAAAAAATAGACGCGCAAAAAATATCGCTGTTTCACGCCCCGCGGCTCGCTGATTTTATTCAAAATCTCATCGCGCCGAGGGCATACGCCGTAGCGCTTGCCGTCCCCATTACGGATTATGTTGCTCCAAACGCAATCGTAACCCAAGCAAGCACCTACGGCACCTGGCTCCGCAAAATTTGGGAGTGGACAAAAAATGTTCTCCTCCAGAAACTCAAAAACCAGCTCATCCGCATGATCGAACAGCAGATCGTCGGCTGGATCAACGGCAACGGCGACCCGCAGTTTGTCACCGACTGGAAAGGATTTCTCGGCACCGCGTTCGACCGCGCCGCCGGAGCGGCGCTTAAAACCATCTATCCCCAACTCTGCTCGGGGATTCAGCTTTCCATTCGAGCCGCGTTTCTGCCCCTGCCGGATTTGAGCCAGCGGTACGGCTGTACCCTAAGTCGGGCTGTGCAAAACGTGCAAAGGTTTTATAACAATTTCAGCCAAGGAGGATTCCCCGCGTATTTCGCCGCGATCCAGGACAATTTCTTCCTTATGTCGATTGAAACAAGCGATGCCATCCTCCGAGCCGGCATCGCCGCGCAACAGGCAAAGTTAAATGAAGCGCTCGCCGGCGGGGGATTCTTGAGCACGCAAAAGTGTCCTAATGATCCCGAGGCCGGCACCCCGACAAGGCCCCAAAGCGATGGCCTCTGCTGGGACGGGAGCCGACCCATCATCACCACGCCCGGCAAAACCGTCGGCGACGCCCTGACTAAATCCCTAACGTTAAGTTCAGACCTCATCATCAACGCGAAGGACATCGCTGGGCTTGTGGCCGTCGTCGTGGACGCCTCCATCAACCGGCTCATCCGCGAGGGGTTGAACGGCATACGGGGAGTGTTCACTTCCACGCCTTCCTCCCGTGGGTTCGCAACCGACACCTGCGGCCACCTTGCCGCCGGCAGCGCGGCGCGGACAAACTGCGTCCGGAGCGCGACCGCGGCGCAGGCATTGGCAACCGAAGACGCGGACACGCCTTCCCCGCCCGGAAGCACGCCGGACAACACCGTCATTATAATTCCCGACTCAACATCAACCGTGCCGTCCGCGTACGCGGTCAGCTGTGCGCCGAAGAGGCAAACGGTCGTTCTCCGCGGCGCGCCGCGGCGGGCGCAAGCGGAAATCCGCGTTTCAAAAGTCGGGAGATTCACCACCGGGAACGGCATCTACGACTGGGACGCCCCGGGAGGAACCCCGTCGTCGGTCATCGGGACGGAGAGGACAACCTTTGCCACCACCTACGCGTCCACCTCCGCGCCGGGTACGCCGTTTGCCGTAACAGTCGCAAGCGGCGGAGCCACATCAACCTGCGAAGTGGTGGTGATATTTTAGCGGCGAGTTTTAGAAAACATGAACTACTTTAAAAAACTTCCGATTGCGAGAATAGCATTTGTTTTATTTATGCTCTTTGTGATTTCTTTTGTTCTTGTCTCGAGCGCCCACGCTCGAGCGCATCTCCCGCAGATACAAGGAGTTAACGCCGGGCTGGCTACGGTGCCAGTAAAAGATGAATCACCCTCTTCTTTTTGGAGCTTGCTTTTTGGCGCCCCCGGAAAACTTATCGGATGGGCGCTCTACACGCTCTCTACTATATTCGCGACCGTCGCCGCAGTCGCAATCGGCATTGTGGCTTGGGGAATAAGCGTCGTGCTTTCCCTAAACGGCGAAATTATGAATACGCCGCTTGTCCAGATCGGATTTTCCGTTGCGCTCTCCATTGTCAACCTCGGCTTTGTGCTTGCGATCGTCGTCATTGCCATTGCGACCATACTCCGGTCCGAGTCCTACGGCATCAAGCAAACACTCTACAAACTCATTCTTGCGGCGG
>CAYJRG010000009.1:0-387 GCA_964372585.1 uncultured Candidatus Saccharibacteria bacterium | reverse complement strand
CGGCGGTGCTCGTGAACTTCAGCTTGGTCATCGCCGGACCGATTATACATTTCACAAACGGGCTCACGTTCTATTTCCTCAACTGCGCGACCGGAGATTGCTCAAACTCCGCTGGAGCATGGGAGGCATCAACTAATTTTGCGGTATCCCTCACGGGGGCGTTCCAGCCACAGCAAGCGCTCACGTTTATCAAGAATGACGCCAGAAACGTCCCGTCGGGGGCGCTGGTGGGCATGTTTGAAGCGGGAGCGGGCCTCGGACAGCTTATCATTCCGTTTACCACGGTCAGCTTTATCATGGTCATATTCATGGTGATTTTCATAACACTCACTGCGTTTAACATAGTATTGTTCGAGCGGTTCGTCTAGCTCGGAATTCTCTTGGTGC
>CAYJRG010000008.1:0-12518 GCA_964372585.1 uncultured Candidatus Saccharibacteria bacterium | reverse complement strand
GTCCACATATCAAAAAATAAAAATATGAAAACAGAAAACAGCGGCAAAAAAGTGGACGCAGAGATCAACGCGTTCTTGGAGAAGGTGGTTATTGACGCCGGTGTCGGCCGCGCAAGCGGTCAGCCCAGTTTTGAAGAAAAAACATTGCCACACATCATGAAAGATCTCGCGGCAATTGTCGGACAAAAACCGCAAACGCGTAGCGCGAAAAAGTCCATTGCGGGCTTCAAAATACGCGAAGGGCAAATCGTCGGGCTGAAGGCAACATTGCGCCGGAAGAAAATGGTTGATTTTTTTGAGCGCTTGATTAAAATTGTATTGCCCCGCGTGCGCGATTTTAGCGGCATCACTCTGACCTCAATCGACGGCCGCGGAACCCTAAACATCGGCATCAGGGAACACGTCGTGTTTCCGGAAATCAACCCGGAACAATCCCCCGTGTCTTTCTCGATGGGGATCGCCATAGTGCCGCGCATCAAGAACAGAGAAAGGGCGCTTGCAAAATTCCGCGAGTTGGGAGTGCCGCTCAAGAAAAAATAGATAATCCATGTCAAAATTGTCCGTCATCGTTCGAAGCAAAAAAACTCCCAAATTCAGCACGCGCATCGTGAGACGGTGCTTCCGGTGCGGGCGAAAAAGGGGGTACATGAGAAAATTCAATCTGTGCCGAATTTGCTTCAGAGAAATGGCAACGAGGCAGGAAATACCGGGGGTTAAGAAAGCGTCATGGTAAACTCAAAATCAAAGATGAAATATCAAATATCAAAAATGAATCAGCGAGATTATTTTTTAAAATCTTTAATCTTTGATATTTAATTTTTGATTTATTATTATGCACTACGATTTGTTAGTAAAAATCAAAAACGCCGATCACGGAGAAAAAGATTCGTTCACAACCTCTTTTTCAAAGCTCGACTTCTCGGTGGCAAAAATACTCGCCGAGGCGGGGTATATCAAAGATGTCCAAAAAAAGACCGCTGGGCGAAAAAGTTTTATTGAAATAAAACTTGCGCGAGGCAGAAAAAAACCGGTTATCAACGGACTCAAAATTATCAGCAAACCAAGCCGCCGAATATACGTCGGAAAAAGAGAAATCAAAGCCGTGAAGCAGGGATACGGGCTCGGGGTAATCTCCACGCCAAACGGGATATTAAGTAATACGGAAGCGAAAAAACAAGGAGTCGGAGGAGAATATCTGTTTCAGATATGGTAGTTAAAATATCAAATATGAAATATCAAAAATTAAAAATAAATCAGCGAGATTATCTTTTAAAAATATTTAATCTTTGATATTTAATTTTTGATTTATTACCATGAGCCGTCTCGCAAAAAAACCAATCAAAATAACCTCGGGAGTTACGGTCACGAATCGTGACGGCGTTTTGACGTTCGCGGGAGCGAAGGGCGAACAAAAGCTTTCACTGCATCGGGGGGTGGAAGCCAAAATGGAAGGCAATTCGATCTGGATACAACCGGCGGCAAACGCGGGCAAAGCGGGCGGCGCGCATGTCGGAACGGCGTGGTCGCTTGTCAAGAATTGCATCGAAGGGGTTTCTGCCGGATTTTCAAAAATGTTGGACATCGAGGGGGTCGGCTACCGCGCAGTCGTTGAAAAAAACGAAGTGGTGCTCTACCTCGGATACGCGACCCCCGTTCGTTTCCCCATACCCCACGGAATCACCATCGAAATTGAAAAGAACACGATTATGAAAATTTCCGGCAACGACAAAAATCTCGTCGGCCTCGTGGCATCAAACATCCGATCGCTCAAAAAACCGGAGCCCTACAAAGGAAAGGGGATTCGGTACCGCGGAGAGGTCATTCGAAGAAAAGTCGGAAAGAAAGCGGGGGTCTCCGCCGGAGCGGCGGCGTAGAAATATACCATGAACTCACGAGCGTTACTCCATAAAACGAGGATGATGCGCAAACAAAGAAATAGCGCGCGAATTTTCGGCACTTCGTCTCGTCCGCGCCTCGCGGTTTATCGAAGCAATCGCTCCATATCGGCGCAATTAATTGATGACGAAAAAGGGCGCACCATCATATATGCGTCAACCAAAGAACTCGGCAACATACAGAAAACAAAAACCGAGCTCGCGGGTCTGGTTGGCGAACTTCTCGCGAAATAAGCGGCTGAGTTATACATTCGGCTGGCGGTTTTCGACAGACGGGCGTATCGCTATCATGGGCGCGTGCGGGCTCTCGCGGAGTGCGCCAGAAAAGGCGGATTAATATTCTAAGAGCATGATGAGACCAAAAGACCGCATACAGCGAAAAGAAGAATTTAAAGAAAAGGTCCTTGACCTTCGGCGCGTAACTCGCGTGGTTGCCGGAGGAAAACGCTTTCGTTTTCGCACCACGCTCGTACTCGGAGACGAAAAGGGCCGGGTGGGCATTGGGATTGCGAAGGGGATTGACGTGGCGCAATCAGTGGAAAAAGCAAAATCCGCGGCAAAGAAAAACATGTTGAATATAGATTTGCGAGAGGGGAGAACGATTCGGCACGAGGTGATCGCAAAATACAGCGCGGCGGAGGTGCTCATCAAACCGGCGCGGGCAGGCCACGGCTTGCGCGCGGGAGGCGCGGTGCGCTCCGTGCTTGCGCTCGCCGGAGTGAAAGACGCCACGGCAAAATGCCTCGGCAGAACTCCAAACAAGCTCACGAACGCCCTGGCAACCATAGAAGCTCTCAAAAAAATGAAAGACGCCCGGCAAAAATAACATGCGACTTAACACTATTGGTTCAAAAATCAGGACCGCCGCCGTTAAGCGAATCGGGCGCGGAGGAAAACGCGGAAGTTATTCCGGCCGCGGAACAAAGGGGCAAAAGTCGCGCGCCGGACGAAACATCCGCCCGGCGGAGCGCGACCTTATCATTCGCCTGCCAAAACTGCGCGGATTTCGCAATAAACCAAAAAGCCCAAAACCAGCAATCATAAACCTCGGCGACATTGCCATGGCCGCAAAAACCAGCGCCGATCCAAAAACTCCCGTAATCATAGACAAAAACTTCCTTAAAAAATTCGGCATGATATCCCCGCGGCACGCCGGCAAGATAAAAATTCTTTCGGGAGGAGACATACGCCTGCCGGTGCGCGTAGCGGGCATCGCCGTTTCAAAAAGCGCGAAAACGAAACTTGAGAAAGCGGGAGGCGTTGTACAATGATCACATGAACCGATTTTTACAAATATTCAGGGTGCCCGACCTTCGCAACAAGGTGCTCTTTGTGGTAGGACTCCTCGTCGCATACCGACTCCTCTCGGCAATCCCCATACCCGGAGTGGACGCGGCGAAACTTCAAAATTATTTTAATTCAAACCAGCTCGCGGACTTCCTTAATTTTTTCTCGGGCGGGGGACTCTCGACCCTCTCGGTCGTCATGCTCGGCGTCGGCCCCTACATCACCGCCACCATCATCATGCAACTCCTCACCATGATATTTCCAAAATTCAAGGAGCTCTATTACGAAGAAGGAGCGCGGGGGCGAGCAAAGTTTAACCAATACTCGCGGTTGTTAACGGTTCCGCTTGGGATTGTTCAAGCATACGGCTTTTTGAACCTCCTGATCAGCCAGAACGTCATAAACCGGCCAAGCCCCTTCAGTATGCTCACGAATGTAGTTGTGATAACCGCTGGCTCAATGCTTGCCCTGTGGCTCGGGGAGTTGATCACGGAGAAAAATATTGGGAACGGCATTTCACTCATCCTCTTGGCGGGGATCGTAAGTGGCCTCCCCGGGCACGTCATTCAAGCTCAAGTCGCGTACCCACTCACTCCCGAACACGCGCCCACATACGTTGGTTTCATAGCACTTTTCGCGCTCGTGACCGCGGGTGTGGTGTACCTAAACGAAGGCGAGCGCAAAATCCCTGTTGCCTACGCACGCAGAGTCCGGGGAAATAAAATGTACGGCGGCGCCCAAAGTTACTTGCCGCTCAAGGTGAACCAAGCCGGCATGATACCACTCATCTTCGCGATTTCTGTTTTGATCTTTCCGCAGTTCCTCGCGTCGGCGGTTTCCATATTTTCCCAAAGTTTGGCAGTTCAGGTTAATGCCGTCGTCTCGAGCGTAATGGGGAACAAACTGTTCTACGGGATTTTCTACTTTTCACTCGTATTCATGTTCACTTATTTTTACACCGCAATCACGTTCAACCCGAGCGAAGTTGCGAAAAACCTCCAGCGCGGCGGGGGCTTCGTCCCAGGAATTCGGCCCGGCGAAGCGACAACCGAATTTTTTAAAAAAGTGGTGAACCGAATAACGTTCTTCGGTGCTTTTTTCCTCGGGATCATCGCGATCCTCCCGACGATCGTGGAAAAGCTCACCGGCATCGCTATTTTAAGCATCAGCGGCACGGCCCTTCTGATCGTTGTCGCGGTTGCCCTTGAAACCATGCGGCAGATCAAGTCCCAGCTTACGGTCAGGGAATACGACGACATTCGCTGATCCAATGAAAAAAATCGTCGTCATCTTCTACGGCCCCCCGGGAAGCGGCAAGGGCACCCAGGCAAACCTTATCGCGCAGAAGTTCAACCTGTTCCATTTCGACACCGGGAGATTTCTAGAAGACCTCGTACACGATCCGGCTCGCCAGCGCGAAAAAGAAATACGGCGCGAACGCGCGCTTTTCGACAAGGGCATTTTAATGACCCCGAGCTTCGTGCTTAAAGAAGTCGCCCGGAAAGTGAAACAACTGGACAAAGCGGGATGGGGAATTGTCTTCAGTGGATCGCCGCGAACCACGTATGAAGCCATGGCGCTTTTGCCGCTCGTGGGCAAGCTCTACGGCAAGAAAAACATTTTCATTTTCCTCCTCAACATCCCGGAGGGTCTTTCCATAAGCCGGAATACGATGCGTCTTGTCTGTTCCGTCTGTGGTCACATGGTGCTTGCAAAGTATCACCCCCTTACGACCCCGCTCCATTGCCCCATCTGCGCCGGCCCGCTCTATAAGCGCACCCTAGACAAGCCAAATATCATCCGCGTGCGACTCAAAGAGTATAGAATGAGAACGAAACCGATTTTAACCATGCTGAAAAAAGAAAAATATCGTGTGCGGGAACTTGATGCCAGCCCCGCCCCGCACCTGCTACTTAATAAGATCTATGATAATCTTAAAAAACGCCTCCGAAATTGAGGTGATGGCCGAGGCGGGCGCTCTCTTAGCCCGCGTGTTAAAAACACTCGGAGAGCGGGTGCTCCCGGGAATTAAAACCCAAGAACTCGAAACGCTCGCCAGAAAACTCATAGAAGAGACCGGGGCGAAACCCGCATTTCTGGGATATCGGCCGGAGAGGAGCGACAACCCCTACCCGCATGTCTTGTGCGTTTCGGTAAACGACGTTATCGTGCACGGACAGCCTTCTCATTACATCATCAAAGACGGAGATGTGGTAAAACTCGACCTCGGCCTGCGGCATAAGGGCTTTTGCGTGGATTCCGCCGTTACGCTCGGGGCCGGAGCCATAAGCCCCGCCACGAAAAAACTGATTCGAGTAACTGCGGAATCTTTGAATCGCGCGCTTGCGGTTGCGAGAGTCGGCAACACGCTTGGAGACATCGGCCATGCCATACAATCACACGTCGAAAAAAATAACTTCGAAGTCGTGCGGTCTTTAACAGGCCACGGAATCGGAAAAGATCTCCACGAAGACCCTCCCGTCTTCAACTTCGGTAAAAAGGGCGCGGGCATCGAGCTTGAAGAAGGAATGGCTTTGGCAATCGAGCCCATGGTCGGGGCGGGCTCGGGAACGCTTAAAAATCTTGGAGATAGGGGCTTTGCAACCGCCGATGGATCACTCTCGGCGCATATCGAGCACACCGTCGCGATCACCGCGAACGGCCCGCGAGTGCTTACGCAAGGGTAACCCCTCACACCCCTTGTCATTGCGAGGAGCCCCGCCCTTTTGCCGCGCCGCGGCAAAAGGGCGGGGCGACGCGGCAATCTAGATTGCTTCGGCCGCCCTGCCTGCAGGCAGGCAGGCTCGCCCAGCACCAGTTTTTTCCGAAAAAACTGGTGCTGGGCGAGCAATGACAGAAGGCGGTTTAAATCAAGCGGGTTGTAGGGGTGTGAGGGGTTACACGCAAGGCTCTTGAAAATCCCGAATTAAACTTGTATAATCAGGGCATGAATAGATACTACTTCACTAAAGAGCGCCTCGAGGAAATAAAAAAGGAGCTCGAGGATTTAAAAAACGTCCGCCGCGTTGAAGTGGCGGAGCGTTTGCGAACCGCGAAAGAGTATGGAGATTTGTCAGAAAACGCCGAATACGCCCAAGCTCGGGAAGAGCAGGCGTCGGTGGAAACGCGGATTTTCGAACTGGAGGAATTGATCCAGAAAGCGGTGGTCATCGAAAAAACGGGCGGCGAGGTCATTAAAGTCGGATCCACGGTAACCCTCAAGAAAGGCGATAAAATTCTCGCATACTCGATAGTCGGATCCTACGAAGCAAAACCGGAGGAGGGGAGAATTTCAGACGAATCGCCTTTGGGGCAGGCGTTTTTGGATCACCGAGTAGGGGACAGTATCATGGTGAAAACTCCGTCGGGGTCTGTAAACTATCAAATCTTGAAAGTGGAATAAAAGCGTCTCACTGAGCCAATGCTTGAAGACATTCTCAAAGACCGGCTCAAAAAACTCGCCTTAATCAAAAAGGCGGGGCTCGATCCGTACCCGGCGACCGCGGAGCGGTCGCACACTGCTTCTCGTGCGCACGAAAAGTTTTCCGCGCTCGGCCGCGCGAAGAAAAAAATTTCGCTTGCGGGGCGAATCACGGCATTGCGCGATCAAGGAAACATCATCTTCGCCGACCTCGCTGACGAATCTGGAAAAATCCAGATTGTCCTCAAAAAAGACAACCTCGCCGAGTTCGCGCTATGGAAATCCGCGCTCGACATCGGAGACTTTGTTTCGGCAACCGGCCCGCTTTTCAAAACCCAGAAGGGAGAAGAAAGTCTTGAAGTGTTGAAACTCACGCTTCTTACAAAGTCATTGCGCCCGATCCCCAGTGAACGCTACGCCATTGAGGACGACGACATTCGCCTCCGAAAACGGTATTTAGAATTGATCACAAGCCCCGAAACAAAAGAACTATTCAGAAAAAAAACCGTTTTTTGGGAAAGCATACGTGCCTACCTCAAACAAGAGGAGTTTTTAGAAGTTGAAATGTCTGCGCTCGAAAATCTGCCGGGCGGGGCAGATGCGGAACCGTTCAAAACCCACCACAACGCGCTCGACACCGATTTCTACTTGCGAATTTCACTCGAACTGCCACTTAAAAAACTTCTCATCGGTGGATATGAAAAAGTGTTTGAGATTGGACGAGTATTCCGAAACGAAGGCATAGACAAAGAACATCTACAAGACTATGTCCAAATGGAATTGTATTGGGCGTATCGGAATTATACAGACCTTATGGAACTCGTGGAACGCATGTACAAACACGTCGTCAGCGCCACCTGCGGCTCGCTAACAACCGAGTGGAACGGACAAAAAATACAATGGGGCAAGACGTGGCCGCGGGTTGAATATGTGCCCATATTCAAAAAAACCACAGGGATAGATCCGATCTCGGCTTCCGAAAGGGAATTATTTCAAAAAGCCGCAGAACTTAAACTGAATCCCGAAAAAACATTGGGTAAAGGCAAGCTGATTGACCTTATTTATAAAAAAACGGTGCGGCCGCATTTGATTCAGCCGTGTTTACTGATCAATCATCCCGTGGATGTATCGCCGCTCTCAAAACGTTTGGTAAGCAATCCGAACACAGTGGAACGCGTCCAAGTTCTGGCGTGCGGTTCGGAACTTGGAAACGGCTGGTCGGAATTAAATGACCCCATTGACCAGCGCGCGCGGTTTGAAGAACAAATGAAACTTCGTGAGGCGGGGGATACAGAAGCTCAATTTCTCGACGAAGAATTTTTGGAAGCTCTCGAATACGGCATGCCTCCGGCGGCTGGATTCGGTCTCTCCGAACGCCTCTTCGCAGTGCTCATGGATAAACCTATCCGCGAAACGGTCATTTTTCCGCTGATGCGGCCAAAAAATGAAAAAGTGGCGCATGAGCGAGACTCGCCGAAGCCAGGCGGAGGCGGTCCGCTGATGCGGCCAAGGAAGTAAAAAGATGGCGGTGAGTTTGCCGAAGCCATGATTTTTCCGCCCATACAGCTAAAAAATAGCCGAAAACTCTGGCATACAACAACATACCAACATTCTCAAGTATGTTGGTATGTTGTTGTGGGAGCAACACCTAAAACTAACTCGGGGGGAAATAAAAACATCCGATGGACAGAAGGATTGGAGTTTGGTTATTATTAACCCAGCTTACCAGATTGCTGAACGGCAACTCCAGGGATTCTGTATTAACTCTGACGATTACCTCAAGAGGAAAACACGACAGAAAATTGCCCCTCAACAATCTTAGCTTCCCCCGCTCCGGCTGTTTCCGGCAGCGGGGTTTTTTTACACTGCAAATCTCCTCTTGTCATTACGAGAAGTCCTCGACGAAATTGCTTCGCGGAGTTTACCCATGACTCATGACCCTTAATTACGCCTCCAATTTCCGCGCCGCGTCGCAGATAAGCTTCGGCTCGCCGTCGCGCCACGACATCCGCCCCGCCACGAGCACCGCATTATTCTCCTGCCAAATCTCCGCGGTTTTAAGAAGCACGCTGTTGAACACCAACACCTCAAGCGACTGCATGGAAAAATCCTCGATCCTCGCAAAAATCATCGGGTCGCCCTTTTTTGTGACGATTTTCTGAATTTTTGAGATGAGGCCCGCGGTCCGCTGTATCGCCGCTTCGTCTTTCACAAGGCGCACCTTGTCTATGGGCGTGGGTT
The DNA here is from genome assembly GCA_964372585.1 of uncultured Candidatus Saccharibacteria bacterium. Classification (GTDB taxonomy): domain Bacteria; phylum Patescibacteriota; class Minisyncoccia; order UBA6257; family 2-01-FULL-56-20; genus JBBTYG01. The sequence goes on along the minus strand of CAYJRG010000008.1, from coordinate 3,674 downwards.
TGATTTCTTTGAACTTCGCCTCGTATGCATCGAGGGGGTGGCGCGACAGATAAAACCCAAGCAGCTCCTTCTCCCACGAAAGTTTCTGTTCATCGGTTGCGGGGCTTGCCGGCTTGAGCCGCAGGGAAACCTTTGGAGCGTTCGCGCCGAAGAGCGAATGTGTTGACGAAACCGAAGCATTAAATTTCCGCGCCGAAGCCGCAAACTTAACGATGTCGTCTATATTCTGAAGCGCTTGGTTGCGCTCCACGCCGAGCGAATCGAGAGCGCCGCCCTTCGCGAGCGACTCAAGCGATTTCTTGTTCAAATCCTTGTGCTGAACGCGCATCAGAAATTCCTCGAAGCTCGCGAACGGCCCGGACCGGATGCGCTCCTCGATAATGCTTTTCGTAATTTCCGAGCCGACGTTTTTGATCGCCAGAAGCCCGAATCTGATCTTTTTGCCCTCCGGCGTAAAATTCACATAACTCCGGTTTATGTCCGGCGGCAGAACATCGAGACCGGCCTGTTTCGCCTCCTGTATCAGGACGGAAATCCGGTCAATATCGTTTAGCTCTGCGTTGAGCAAGCCCGCCATGAATTCCTCGCGATAGTGCGCCTTGAGGTATGCGGTGCGATACCCAATGATGGCATAGCAGGCGGCGTGGCTCTTGTTGAATCCATACCGCGCGAAAGGGGGGAATAGTTCCCAGATCGCCTGCGCGATCTTCGGCGGGATGCCATTTTTCGTCATGCCACCTATGAGCCGCTCCTGCTGTTCGGCGAGGAGTGATTTTATTTTTTTGCCGATCGCTTTTCGAAGCGTGTCCGCCTCTGGAAGTGTGAATCCCGCAAGGTCGCGCGCGATCTGCATCATCTGCTCCTGATACACGCCGATGCCGTATGTTTTTTTCAAAATCGGCTCGAGCCGCGGATGAAGATACGTGATCCGCTCCTCCCCGTGCTTGCGCTTGATAAACGAGGGGATCAACTCCATAGGCCCGGGCCGGTAGAGTGAGATCATGGCGATGATGTCTTCAATTTCCGTGGGGCCAAGCTCCTTCAAATACCGCCGCATACCGCTCCCTTCAAGCTGAAAAACGCCGGTCGTGTCTCCCGCGCGCAGAAGCTCGAATGTTTTTTTATCGTCGAGCGGAATCTGTTCAATTTTGATTTCTTCGCCGCGCGTTTCTTTGACGAGGCGCGCCGTCTCCTCGATGATCGAAAGATTCTTGAGCCCGAGCAAATCCATTTTAAGAAGCCCGAGATCTTCGACGCTGTGCATCTCGAACTGCGTGATGATGTTCGTCTTATCCTGCGGAGCAAGCTGAAGCGGAATGTAGTTGACGAGCGGTTCTTTCGAAATCACTGTGCCGCAGGCGTGAACGGAGGCGTGCCGCACGACGCCTTCAAGGTGCATTGCGGTGTCTATAAGCCGCTTTGCCTCGGCGTTGCCGTCGTAAAGCGACTTCAATTCCAGCACTTTTTCTAAACATTCTTTAAGCCACCCTTCTTTCATTCCTTGGGTTGGGTTAAAAGGAATCAGTTTTGCAATTTGATCGCAAAAGCTGTAGCTGAAACCCATCGCGCGGCCGGCGTCGCGGATCGCCGCCCGTGCGGCCATCGTCCCGAAGGTGATGATCTGCGCAACATGATCAGCGCCGTATTTTCCTTTGAGATAGGCAAGCACCTCGTCGCGGCGCGTGTCGGCGAAATCCATGTCAACGTCCGGCATCTGAATGCGCTCGGGATTCAAGAACCGCTCGAAGAGTAGGCCATATTGCAAAGGGTCAATGTCCGTAATCCCCAAAATATACGAGACAATGCTCCCCGCCGCCGAGCCCCTGCCGGGGCCAACCGCGATGCCGTGATTCTTCGCCCAATTCACCATGTCGGCGACGATCAAAAAGTAATCGGCAAACCCCGTTTTTTCGATGACGCCAAGTTCATACTCCAACCGCTTCAGCACTTCATCCGTTTGTTTTTCTTTTGAGAAGCGGTTTGCAATTCTTTCATGCGCGAGGTCGCGGATGTGCTGACCAGCCGTTTTCCCCTCCGGCTTCGGAAAGTCGGGGAGGATCACTCTTCCAAGTTTGAGCTCGACCTCGCACCGCGCGGCGATGCGGGCGGTATTTTCAATCGCCTCGGGGGCGTCTCTAAAATTTTCGGCCATCTGCTCCGGCGAATTCATGGAGAAATCGTCGTTCCGCATCGTGAGCCGCTCCTCGTCGTGCGTTTGCTTTCCGGTCTGCACCGCAAGCAAAATGTCATGATACTCGGCGTCCTCCGGCAGGGCATAGTGAATATCCTGCGTTGCCGCAAGGGGAATGCCGGTTTCCCGCGAGAGGCGGATGATGTCCTCGCGGATTTTCACAACGTCAGGAATGTTGGGGTGATGTCCGATCTCGAGGAAAAAATTTTCCTTGCCGAGGATGTTTTCGTATTCAAGCGCGATCCGTTTCGCGTCTTCAAATCTCCCCGCGGAGAGAGCGCGATTCACCTCTCCGGCAAGGCACGCGGAGAGTCCGATAAGCCCCTCCCGATGCTCGCGAAGCAAGTCTTTGTCAATCCTCGGCTTGTAGTAAAATCCTTCCGTGTTTGCGCGGCTCACAAGCCGAATTAAATTATGCCAACCGGTTTCGTTTTCACAGAGCAAAATCAAATGAAAATATTTTTCGTTCTGATCTTTGCTGAATCTGTCCCGCGGCGCAACGTAGGCCTCCACCCCGAGAATGGGCTTAATGCCCGCCTTCTTCGCCGCTTTGTAAAACTCCACCGCGCCATAGAGCACCCCGTGGTCGGTCAGAGCAAGCGAGTCCATGCCAAGCTCTTTGGCGCGTTTTATGAGATCGGGAATTTTCGCGAGGCCGTCGAGCAGGGAATAGTGGCTATGGGCGTGGAGGTGAGTAAATTTGGGCATGGAAATATCCTTAAAATCTCTCTTCTCCGTCATTGCGAGGAGTCACCACGACGAAGCAATCTAGCGTTTATTATATCTGCAAAATGTACAATTTTCAATTTACAATTTACAATTGAACGAGGAAAAACCCCGCCCCGACCGCGGCGGTCGGGGCGGGGTATGCCGGAGTAGCTCAAAGGCAGAGCAATCGCTTTGTAAGCGAAAGGTTGGAGGTTCGACTCCTCTCTCCGGCTCAAGATGCCAGAAGATAAACAATTTTACATAGGTCAGAAAGCGTTTATAGAAAAAGACGGCAAGGTTCTTGTCCTTTTTGATCCCCAAATCGGCCTGGATTTTCCGGGAGGGAAAATCCAGATAGGGGAGAATGATTTTAATGAATCCCTGCGGCGCGAAGTTCGAGAAGAAACGACGCTCGAAATTGATATCGGCAGTCCTTTCGTTCGTTGGTATTTTGAATTCCGCCCGGGCCACAGAAACGCAGGCAAACAAGTGTATCTCGTCGGTTTCAGATGCACATATCGCTCAGGCGAGGTGAAGCTAAGTAGCGAACATAACAAATTCGAGTGGGTGGATAAAAATAGTTATCGCGCGCTCGACGACGGCAGTACTTATTTCAAAGTGCTCGAGGAATACTTCAAATTATTTTGAAACGTTCCTCCGGCGGAAAGAACCCCCCCGCCGCGCGAAGCGGCGCCGGGGGGTTTTTAAATAACAAAAATCGAAATATAAATGTAGAGGTAACTTATTAACTCCGGACAACAAACATCTGAAAAAC
>CAYJRG010000007.1:0-13091 GCA_964372585.1 uncultured Candidatus Saccharibacteria bacterium | reverse complement strand
TTTGGAACAACATCGTGAAGAATTTTTACCCTATTTGGGGCTTAAAACACACCACGCCCCTGGTCATTGCGCGCCTCCCTGCTGGCAGGATGGCTCGCAATGACCACTCGCTAGTCTTCTTTCTTCCGTAAATTCTTGTTCAAAATTCTCTTCCGCAGGCGGATGCTTTTCGGCGTTACTTCCACCAGCTCATCGCCGCTGATGTATTCGATTGCTTGTTCGAGCGTAAGCTCGCGGGGCGGGACGAGGTCGTCGGTAACGGCATCTGTTTTTGCCCGGAAGTTGGTGAGCTGTTTTTGTTTGCAGACGTTTATTACGATGTCGAGCGCCTTCGCGTTTTCTCCCACCACCTGGCCCTCGTAAACCTTCACGCCCGGGCCGAGGAACATAACGCCGCGCTCTTGCGCGGCAAGCAGGGCGTAGGCAGTCGTGGTGCCGGTTTCGTGGGCGACGACTGATCCGTGCGGGATTTTTGCGATGTCGCCAAATTTTGGAAAATAACCGGCGACGAGCGTGTTCACGATTCCCGTGCCGCGCGTTTCGATCATAAACTCACCCCGAAAGCCGATGAGCGAACGGGTTGGCACAAAAAAGTGAAAGGACGCCGTGCCGTGCTCGACGTTCATATTTTTCATTTCTCCTTTCCGCATGCTCATTTTTTCGATGACCAGTCCCGAATATTTTTCGGGCACCTCGATCCAGACATCTTCGGCTGGTTCGAGCGTTACTCCGTTCTCCACTTTCATAATCACCTCCGGCTGGGACACCTGAAGTTCGTATCCTTCGCGCCGCATTTTTTCGATGATGATGGCGAGGTGCAATTCTCCGCGGCCGGAGACGATGAACTCATCGTTCGTTTTCCCGGGCGCAACGTCGAGCGCCACGTCGTTCACGAGCTCGCGCTCGAGGCGTTCCTTGAGGTTCCGCGTGGTGCAATATTCGCCTTCCGTTCCTGCGAATGGGGAATTGTTGACGCTGAAAATCATTTTGACCGTCGGCTTTTCGATCGTGATAGGCGTGAGGGCCTCGGGGCGATCGGCGTCCGCAATCGTGTCGCCGATCGAGATGCCTTCGATGCCTGCGACGGCGGCAATGTCTCCCGCTTCAAGTCGCGACGCGGCAACTTTATTTAAACCGACGAACGTTAGGAGGGACGAGAGTTTGTGCGAGCTGATTTTCCCCTCGCGATCAATGCGGGCGATTGTTTGATTTTCCTGTATCGCCCCGCGGTAAATTCTCCCAACGCCGATTTTTCCTTTGTAGTTGTCGTAGGCGATCGAGACGATCATCATCTGAAGCGGAGAGGCGGGGTCGGCTTTCGGCGGCGGGATGTGTTTCAGAATTGTTTCAAAAAGCGGCTTGATGTCTTGCATGTTTTCAAGTTCTGGCGCGAGTCCTGCTTTGCCGAGCTTGCCAGCCGCATAGACAATGGGGAAACCGATCTGTTCATTGTTGGCGCCAAGTTCGATGAAAAGCTCAATCACTTTTTCGAGCACATAATTGATCCGCGCCGCGGGTTTATCAATTTTGTTTATGACAACAATGATTTTGTGTCCCATCTGGAGGGCTTTTTTGAGAACGAACCGCGTCTGCGGCATTGGTCCTTCTTGTGCATCCACAAGAAGCAGGGCGCCGTCGGCCATGTTTAAGACGCGCTCAACTTCTCCGCCGAAATCCGCGTGGCCCGGGGTGTCAATGATGTTGATTTTCGCGCCGCCGTATTCGACCGCGAGATTTTTTGCGAAGATAGTGATGCCGCGCTCTTTTTCAAGCTCGTTTGAGTCCATGATCAGCTCCGTGTTCCCGAGCTTTCCGAGGTCGGTGTCGGATTGTTTTAAGAGCGCGTCAACGAGCGTTGTTTTGCCGTGATCAACGTGCGCGATGATTGCTATGTTTCGTATATTTTTCATGTATAAGGTTAAATTATGAAACTATCATCCCTGTCATCGCGAGCGACGCTTTGGGAGCGTGGCGATCCAGAATGTTCTAGATTGCTTCGTCGCTTCTGCTCCTCGCAATGACAGAGACAGATAACCAAGCAATGACAGAGACAGATAACCAAAAAACGGGCTTGACCCGTCTGCGTAACAGCAGTATATAGGGAATCTTGAAAAATTTCAACATAACCTCGATAATAAAAGGCATATGAACGACCGTGTTGTGATTATTGGGGCGGGGCGAATCGGCCAGGCGATTGCAAAAATTCTTGAGAAGAAAAATATCCCGTCCGAGTTTTTTGACACCGATGTTTCAAAAGTTCCGAACCAAAAGCCCCTCGCGGAAACCGTGCCGCACGCGGGCATCATTTTTCTCTGTGTGCCGTCGTGGTGTGTGCGCGAGGCCCTAAAGGAACTTGCGCCTCACCTTCGGGAACATGCCATACTCGTCTATCTGGCAAAGGGGATTGAGGAAAAAACTCAAAAGCGCGTGGACGAACTTTTTGCGGAAGCATTGCCTCGGCACGGCCACGTGCTCGTGAGCGGGCCGATGCTCGCGGAGGAGTTGATTAATAGTCTCTCTGGCAGGGGCGTGTGCGCGTCGCTCGACCACGCGGCGGTTTCAAAAGTGCGAAGTATGTTCAAAGACACGAATCTCTTTTTGGAGTACTCGCCGGATGTTCGGAGTGTGGCGCTTGCGGGCGTTTTGAAAAATGTCTACGCGGTGGGGCTGGGGATCGCCGACGCGCTCGAGCTCGGGTCGAACTTCAAGGGATGGTATGTGGGGCAGGCGGTAAAAGAAATGGGGCAGATTATAAAAATGCTCGGCGGAGACGGGGAGGCGGCATCGAGTTGCGCGGGCCTCGGAGACCTCGTGGCGACGGGTTTCAGTCCGCACTCGCGGAACCGCGGCGTTGGAGAGAGTTTGATAAAAGAAGGCCGCGCGCCCAAGGGCGAGGGAGTCGTTTCGCTTCCGTCAATTTTAGAAATGGTGGCGCCGGAGGTTAAAAAATTTCCGCTTCTTTCTGCCTTGCGGGATGTTATTCTCGAGAAAAAAGACGCGCGGGTGGTTTTTGCCGAGGTGCATGGGTAGGGTGTAAAGTTTTACTGGATTGCCGCGTCGCCCCGCCCTTTTGCCGCCATAGCAAAAGGGCGGGGCTCCTCGCAATGACGATTGAAAATTATCTTGCCGGTTTTATCCCCACCTGTCCTTCGGGGTACATCTGAAACTCAAAACCGAAGGGGTCGCGGGGTATCTCGGGTATGATGTTTTTCGCCACAAGGTCGGCTACGTCCGACGGATAAGCGCGGTATTTCTTTTTATACGTCTGCACCGCCGAATCGAGATAGTCGATAATCTCAAAATGCCTGACATACGCCGCGGCGCGTTCTTTGGTGAACTCGTCACTCGCGCTCTCGCCGATCGTGATCCAGAGTTGTTTCGTTTTTTCGCGGTTGTTGGGGAAAATGCCGTAGTTGATCGCATATCGCCGGACGAGTTCCGGTATGCCGGGCCGCCGCGATGCGAGATCAAAATACCGCGCGGCGTTGAGATGATCTTTCAATTCAAGGTGATATGTCGTTGCGAGGTAGAAGGGAATCTTCCAGTCGGGGTCCGCTTCTCGGACGCCCCGCACGCCGATCTCGATTGAGTCATGGATCGTGTTGAGATATTTGCTTGCGGGGAGAACGATCGTCGCGTATGCATAGGGCGTGCTGTATTTCGGGTCAAGTTTATTTACAAGATCAAAGTCGCGGGAAAATTGCTGGTATCTGTTTTCCGCTCCCTCTTTGCCGGATAGTATAAACCCAACAAGTTTGCCTCGCGCTCCAAAGAGCCAGAAGTACGAGGCGAGCATGGAGTGGAGTCCCGCGTCAACGGATTTCAAAAAATCGGCGGAGAGTGGAAATGCAACTGTTTTTCCGGTCTGTATTTTTTTGGCGTCGTAGAGGTATTGAGTTCCGAGGATGCCGGAAAATAAAAACGCTATGAGGCTGATTCGTATAGTGAACATATAAGATGTTTGTCCTATAAATTCCAAAACCCCAGATGCTAGGCCTGCGCGAGCACCGCAACCGAGCAGTAGTTCGAACTACTGCGAGGGCGGAGCGCAGCGCGTAACGACGCAGATGGGGTTTTGGGGTTCATAGGATTATAGTTCACGTCGCTTGAATAGCAGATTGGCAAGATAGAGCAAAACGGCCGAATAGATGACGGCATAAAGCAGAGAAAGCATGATGAGTGATGCAGGTATGGCCGCGTCGTGCGCCACAAGGTTCCGCACGTTGAATTTTTCGAGATTCGGGAAGACGTAGTAGATAAACGAAACGAGTTTCGCCGCCGCGCCGCCGATTGTTTTTGATTCATGTGCGGCGGGGCCTATGAGGTGGCCGACGAAAAGGAGCATGATTGAGCAAATAGTGGAGGTAAGCGGCGCAAGAGCTGATGATAAAAATATGAGGAGCGCGACAAAAAGCCCTTGCTCCATGATTTGAAGGAGAACGGCGACCAGCCCTCGGTAATCCACCTGCCCGCTTTCATAAAACACCACCGCCAGATAGACTGCGGTCATCAGGAGCGTGATGGCTGTGATCGCCGCAAGGAGGCCGATGTATTTTCCCAAAAGGACGCTCGCGCGGGAGACGGGTTTTGAGAGGACGAAATAAAGCGTCCTCAGTTCGATTTCTTTGTAGACGATGGACGACCCCAAAAATATCGTGGTGATGATGCCGAAAATATAAATTCCCCCGAGGCCGAAGCTTTTAACGGGGACGATGTCTCCGGTGGCGATCTCCGAGATAAACAGATCGGAGAGAATAAAAAGCGCGGCAAATCCTAAAATCGCGTAGAGCACTTTGTCGCGTATCGCCTCGCGGAACGTGTTTTTTGCGATGACGATTATGTTTTTCATATTTCTAGCTTTGATGTCGCGCGGCGAGGTTCGGCGGGGAGCGATTCAACGGCCATGATGAAACGTTCCTCAAGCGGCCGTCCCGCGCAAAATTCTTTGACGGGCCCGTGGTAAAGCAGTTTGCCTTCGTGGATGATGCCGACCTCGTCGCAAAGTTCCTCGGTGTCGTAAAGAATGTGCGAGTTGAAAAAAACGGTTTTGCCCTCGGCTTTCAACCCGCCGATGATTTTTTTGATCTCCCGCCTGCCGATCGGGTCGAGCCCGTCGAGCGGCTCGTCTAAAAAAACATAAGCCGGATTGTTCACAAGCGCCTGGGCAAACCCGAGCCGTTGCTTCATGCCTTTTGAATACGTCCCGATTGGTTTATCTCGGGCGTCGTAGATGCCAACTTTTTTGAGGAGATCGGCATAATCGTGGCTGCTTCCCCGCGCCGAGGTTTCAAAACCTCGGCGCGGGGAGAGTTCTCCTGCCGGCCCGCTAAACAATTCGCCGCAGAATTTCAAAAACTCGAGGCCGGTGAGCCGATCGTAAAAATAGGGCGCCTCCGGCATGAACCCGATTGTTTCCCGCGTGGCGACGTCTGTCGTCGGCGCGCCGTTTATCGTAACTGTGCCGCTCGTGGGCTTGGTGATGCCGACAATCATCTTCATCGTCGTCGTTTTGCCTGAACCGTTTTGCCCCATGAACCCGAAGACCGCGCCCTTTTTAATCGTCAGCGAGACGTTGCTCACGATCGTCTCCCCGTCGTATTGCTTGGTGAGGTTTTTAATCTCGATCATAATTTTCTCATTTTACAGCGTTTATGAAAGAAAGGAAGGGTGCGTGATCATATTAAAAAAGCAGGCCCCGGTCGCGCGAGCGGCAAAGGCCTGTTGAATTTTTTCCGAGCATTTGCGACGCTGGGCACGGTGGATTAGCTGAGAAGTTGTTCAAACTGATATCTTTCGTTGCGGAGCCAGTAGGACGGTTTGAAAATGTCCGCCCAGGCGACACGATTCGCTTCATCAGCGAACACCCGCTTGAGCGCTTCATTCCAAGAGGCGACCGTTGTTTCATCGGCGGCGAGAGCTCGCGATGGCGACAATTCGCCGTTCCCAATGATTCGCTCAATAGATGGGACAGGACTGCTTTGAATGGCACAAACATAGCTGAAGTTCGTGTCTGCGTCGCTGAGCGTCGCAAACTCCAGTTCCTTGAGGCCTGTGGTCTCGAAGGCATTGGTTGCCGCAAGCTGAACAATGCGGTATGCCGTTTCCGCGTTGAGTCCGTAAGGCCCGATCCATTCGGCGAGAAGCGTTTTCGCCTTGCTTGCCGCGTAGGTGCCGCACGAAGCGCGGATTTCTCGGAGCATGTTTGCCGGATATATCACAAGTCCGTCGAGGATTTTTTCGATCGTCCTCAAGGCATGGGCTGTAACATGAAACAAGTCCGGCCACGCAACTCGTTCGACGCTCGACTGCGAGATGTCCTGTTCCTCCCATGCGGCGATGCCTTCCTTGATGGCAGAGGCATACGCCCGCGCCAACCGCGCCATGCCGGCAACCTTTTCCGAACTGATCGGGTTTTTCTTGTGCGGCATTGCCGAAGAACCTTTTTGATTTTTGCCGAAAGGTTCGTTCCACAGAGGGAGCGGGTCGCGCGTGCCAAGGCGAATGTCAACTCCAATTTTGTCGAGCTCACAGGCAAGGTCTGCAAGGGCATCCACTAATGGAGTATAGATTGCCCGAGGCATGATTTGCGTTGCGCCGACAAACGGCTTGAGGCCTAAAATGCGAAGGGCCTCTTCCTCGAGTTCGGGATCAATGCCGCTTCCGGTGCCTATTACCCCAGAGAGTTTTGAGAATTTCAGGCGCTTGGCGGCCGCTTCAAGTTTTTCAAGTCCAAGCGCAACATTGGCATACCACGTAAGAAACCGCCGGCCGAGGGATTGGATCTCCGCGGTGCGGCAGTGGGTTCTGCCGAGCATAGGGACATAACAATACTGAAGCGCTTTTGCCTTGAGCGTGCGCAGAAGTCCTGTCGCCAAGCTGCTGATCTCAATTTTCGATTCCTCGAGCGTGCTTGCAAAGGCCGGTTCCTCGGTGTCGAAGGAGGTCATGTCTTTATGGAATTCTTTTTTGAGGTCGTGTGGCAAGGCGTCCTGTTCCAACGCGACGAATGCGGCGAGGTCGTGGTTGGTTTCTTTTTCTTTGGCAAGCCAGCGGGCGACGTAGTCGCTGTTAATCACGGGCAGATGGTTCGCGATTTCATCTCGAGTTTCCTCCGGGACTCTTCCGAGTTTTTCCCGCGCCTTAATGACGGCAAGTTCGACCTCGCGCCATTTTGTAAGTTTGTTTTCGTGAGTCCAGATTGGTTCGATTCTTGGTTCGGTATATCGGTCTATCATAACTTTCCTTCCTTTCCGTTTTTCAGTTGTTTGAGCCGCATCGGGCGGCCGTTTTGTGCTGGTGAATATGGTAAAGGAAATGGGGGATTTTATCAAAATCGCTCTGTTGAGTTTGGTGAATAATGTTGTCATCCTCGAGCTTGCCTGCCCGTCCGTAGCCCTGCGGAGGCGGGACCCGAGGATCCAGAATCCCAATTTTCCACAGCCGTCTGGATTCCCGCTTTCGCGGGAATGACATAGTAGATTATCCTTTTACCTGCTATGATCCTCCGATATGATAAATAACAGTAAAACCTTTCATGGCTTGGGCATCGCGCCCGGAGTCATGCAGGTTCTCTCGAAGTTCGGTTTCCGCGAGCCGACGCCCATCCAAGAGCAGTCCATTCCGGTCGCTATTGAGGGAAAAGACCTCATGGGCATCGCCCAGACCGGAACGGGGAAAACACTCGCCTTCGGCGTCCCGCTGGTTCAGCACGTCCTTCAGGGGAGCGGGTTTGGCCTCGTGATCGTGCCGACCCGCGAGCTTGCGCTCCAAGTGGGCGACGTGCTCGAAAAAATTGGGACCCCGCTCGGCGTCAAAACCGCGACGCTCATCGGAGGCGAATCTATGTTGTACCAACTCCGTCGCCTTGCCCGAAATCCCCACATGATCATCGGCACGCCGGGCAGGATTATTGACCACATGGAACAGAAAACCGTGAGTTTGAAACGGGTGAGCATGCTCGTGCTCGACGAGGCAGACCGGATGCTCGACATGGGGTTTGCTCCCCAGTTAAGGCGGATACTCGCCGTATTGCCCCATGAGCGGCAGACAATGCTCTTTTCGGCGACGATGCCGGAGGAGATCGTCCGCATGGCGCGGGCATACCTCAAACTTCCGGTGCGGGTGGAAATCGCGCGGCCCGGGAGCGCGGCGAAAAACGTTACGCAGGAATTGTTTTTTGTTTCGCAGGAAGAAAAGCCGCGGCTTCTTGAAAAAATTTTGCAGGAATATAAGGGATCAGTGCTCGTTTTTTCGCGGACAAAATATGCCGCGCGAAAAATCGCCGCGTACGTCCGGGCGCTCGGGCACGCCGCCGCGGAGATCCACTCGAACCGCTCGATGAACCAGCGCCGCGAAGCGCTCGAGGGGTTCAAGCGGGGCAGGCACCGCGTGCTCGTCGCCACCGACATCGCCGCGCGCGGCATTGACGTGACGAACATCGAGCTTGTCATCAACTATGACCTCCCCGCGAACGCGGGAGATTATGTTCACCGGATCGGGCGCACGGGCCGCGCGGGCGGAAGCGGCCACTCCATTTCTTTCGCGCGGCCGAATGAAAAACACGACGTCTACGCAATCGAGCGGCTCACTCGGGCGGCGCTTCCGGTTTCAAAACTTCCTACATTGCCTCCGATGCAAATTCAAAAGTTGGCGGAACAAAGCCCCCGCTTTTTTCAAGGGCGCGCCGCGCCCGCGTTTGGCCCCCGCGGACGGTTTAACGCTCATCGGCGACCCGGGTTTGGGCCTCGGCATCAAAGCGGACCATGGCGGGGGAAAGATAATCGCGGCCGGCGGTAAACGAAAGCAGATTGTGCTACAATTAAGGCGCGGTAAAACTGCACCTTGAAAATTTTGCTCAACGTGTTGCGGGGCGGATGCTCTGCGGTTGCGTTGGATTTATGGTGTATGCGAAAGGTATGTTACATGAAGCTTGCAACGTTAAAAGTGAAAGGCGAACTGCCGCGCGAAGCGGGCGGTGTGCCGATTGTGTGGAATGACAACCGTCGCAGGCCGGGCGTGGAGGACGGTAATATTATTCTTCCGGGCCGGCTTGGCGGATCAGAGTTTTTTACTCTGCAGGGCGGTAAGCAGTTCTTGTTCCGGCGAGGTCTGGAAAAGGGACGGAGGGACACTTGGTTTTGCGGGATGGATGAGCAGTATCCGTTCGTCACGGAAATATGGCCGTGGAATCCAGTGTCGGTTTTGAAACGGCAGGGTGAGAAAGCGTTCTACGAACTGCTCAAGCCGCGGCTTATTGCCGACTTGGAAAAGGAGTTTCCCGAGCGGCGCGCGGGGCGTCAAGGCGATCTCTGGTTCTTCAAACTTCCGTGGACGTGGGCCGAGATCGAAAAGGCCCACAACATCATTACGGGGGTTTCAATAAATCCAAGGTCAGTTGATCGCAGGCCGATTTTCAAAACCCGGCATTTCATCACTGGCAGATGTGCGGATGTCGTGCATTTTCGCCGCTGGTGGACCATCTGCTGCTTCGGCGAAGGCACGGTTACGGCGCTCCACCATCAGCCAGTGAAACTCAAGGGGCCGCACGTCATCGTGCGCGAAAACCTCAAAGACTAACCGCGCGGCTCACGCACAAGTCAGGTCTTCAAAAACAGTTTTCAACAACGGCGCTGGTCAAAACATGACCGGCGCCTCTTTTTTATTTAAATTTAACCCCCGCCTCCTGACCCGTGTTATTAGAACCCATCTCTCGTGGCCCATGACTCATGACCCATGACCCCTGACTCATGACCCCTGACTCATGACTCCTGTCGCCTAGCTAAACCTCGTCCGGCCCGGCCAACGGGTGCGAGCGTAAGATTCTATTTCGCTCAACTTAAGCGGCGTTGTTACGTTGCCGGTGCGCACATAGAACTGTTCGTCGTTGTCGAGTTTCAGATACACCGGTCGCGGGCTCGACGCGGCGCAGACGACGCAGACCTCCTGCCCCTCGACGGTGTCGAACCACAGCCGCACCAAATTCCGAAACTCTGGCCCGATCATCGAGTTAAAAACTTGCGTGAAGTGATTTTCAAATCCGTCGGAGTCGGGGCGCTTCAAGGTTTTATAATCGTGCGAGAGTCCGAGCGGCTGGCCCGAATCTCCAATTCCAATCACGAGGTTTCCGCCCTTCGAGTTTAAAAATGCCGTGACGGTTTTGAGCGCGGCTTTCTCGAGCTCGCGGTTTATTTGGTTCGTGTGGTGGTCAAAGCGGAGCGACGATTTGAACTCCAGCTTTTCGTGTTCGCCTTCTCGCATGAGTCGAGGCACATCCGGCCGAACGCCCGTTCGGTCGGTCAGTGAATTCATGCACTGTTTTATGATGGCCATATTTTTTTGCGGGTATGAAATGTCGCGTATGAAAAGTGAGTTGAAAAAAGAACTGTTTTTAACGTGGATTGAGCCGTAGTGGAGGAGTTTGCCGACGGGGCCGGAAGAGAGAGTAAGCGAGGTCGTTTTATCAAGAGGCACGGTCGTGATTTTTTTGAAGACGACCCCGCGGGCGTAAGAAATTTCACCCGGGCGGAAGGTGTATGATTCATAATACCAGCGGAAAAAAGCGTAGATCGTGATGACGAGCTGGGCTCCGGAGAGCAAGAATAATTTTGCAATCTGATACGGAAGAATGCTTGAGAGTAAAAGATTGGTGTACAGTTCGTACTTGTAGTTTCCCAGAGCAACCGCAAGTAGGTAGCCCGCAAACGCCAAGGCCTCGATCGCGACGAGCGTGCGGATAAGGACAATGGGGCTCCGTTTGATGGTTACGCTGTTCATATAGATTAGAAGTAACCGATGAGTTTAGTGTAAAACAAAAATTCCTCTCTGTCATTGCGAGCCGGGCGAAGCAATCCATCTGCGGGACGTGGATTGCCACGTCGCGGGCTCCCGCCCGAATGACCGGAGTCCTGCCCGACTGCGTCGTTCAAGCGGACATCCGGTCGGGCGGACCTCGCAATGACGGAGTAAATGAGACCGCTTCAGAGCGCCCCCAAATCACGCGTCTGATCAATTTTAATTTGTTTCACAAATTCCGGCACGTGGCTCACGAGGATCATCGCTCCGTCGTATGCGTCGAGGGCCTTGGCGATCACGGGAATGTGCCGGAAATTGATGTGGTTCGTCGGTTCGTCGAGTATCAAAAGCCCGGGCCGCTCGAGCGCAAGTTTCGCGAACGCCACGAGTCCTTTCTGCCCCTCCGAAAGCGCGCCGATCGCGGTTTTCAAAATTTCCGCGTCAAGCAAGAATCCTGCCGCGTGCGAGCGGAGGCCTTCCTCGGTGCCGCCATGGAGCGCGTTTTTTAAGGCATCGTAAACCGTTTCGTCAAAATTAAGCGTCGAGAAATCCTGCCGGTAGTAGCCGATGCGAACGCCCGGAGTATACATGACTTCTCCGACGCTCGCTTCGCGAGGTCGAAGCCCCGACTTCTCCTTAGATTTAGAAATAATGTGGTGCGTCGGGGTCGCGTAGCCGGAGGCGAGCTTTTCGAGAAGGGTGGTTTTGCCGATGCCGTTCGGGCCCGTGAGTAAGAGGCGCTCTTTTTTCTTCAACACCACGTGGACTTTTTTCGTGACGGGTTTATGGCGCTTCACCACCGTTACGGAGGTAAGTTCGAGCAAAACCCCGCTCACGTCGGCTTGCGAGGGGATTTTGAACTCTCGGATTGTCTTGTCTTCCCGCCGTTCCTCCACCACGTCTTCCTCGAGCTCCTCTATTTTTTCGTTCATCTTGCGGGCAACGTCTCGCATATGGCCGCCTTTCGGCGCGAAAAAATTTGCCTTGTCCTTGCGCTCCTGAATTTCTTTTGGAAGCCGCGCGTTTTTCATCCGCTCGCGCTCGAGGCGCGCTTTGATCTCTTCAACGACGAGGAGGTAATCTCCCGCGTATTGCTCGACCGCGTGGTTGAACGATTCGAGGTATAAAACACCGTGCGTGAAGGAATTCAAAAAATCCGAATCGTGCGAGATGACGATGCAGGTTTTTTTGTAATCAATCAAAAATTGCGTCAGGTGCGCAATGCCGGCTTTGTCGAGATTGTTGGTCGGCTCGTCGAGGAGGAGGATGTCGGGGCTTTGAATGAGTGCCTGCGCCAAAAGCAATCGCGCCTGTTCGCCTCCCGAAAACGTTTTTAACATCTTTTCATGCGCCTGCTTGCCAGCGGGGAGCGCGACGAGGAGATTCACCGCGTCCAAAACCTTGTCTATTCGCGGATCAATGTTATAAATTTTTTCCGTAAACGCCTTTTCAAAAAATTCCCGCACGGTGAATTCCATTTCGTCGCGAGGGACCACTTGCCGCGCGGTGGCGATGGTGGCATTCGGAGCAATACTGATCGTGCCGGATTCCGGTTTCAGCTCTCCGGTGATGAGCTGAAACATGGTGCTTTTGCCGGAGCCGTTCTGGCCCATAAGCGCGATCTTTGACCCGCGCCTGACCGAAAAATCCGCCTCGCGGAGGACCTGCTTTTTGTGCCCATATTCAAATGAAACCTTGTTAAAGCGAAGAACAACTTCGCCCTGCGGCATGAGTGGCATTGGTTTGCGTGGCGTATTCTAGCCAAGGAGGTATTATAAAGCTTTATTCGAAATAATGAAAATCTATGGCGCGAGTAAGCACATATCTTAATTTTCCTCGCACGACCTGAAGAGGCGTTTAACTTTTACAGAACAATTTTTGTATTACCGCCACGACATCTGGTAGGGTTACGCACGATTCCTCTTTCTCGATAGGGCCGGAGAAGTGCCCCATAGAATGCTTGATGATTACTTCGGCCCCTAAATTTTTTTTAAAGATGTCGCCATATTTTAAGTCAACAAAAGGATCATTGTCCGAATGTATCGCAGTAAAACCATGTTTTGATTTCCTTTTTATTTTCTCAAAATCAATCGGTGTCTCGATGCGGAGCGCTTGTTTTTCTAAACTCGTTTCTCGTTAAGAAAAACTAAGTGCTGCCGGGCAGGGATTCTCCGCCAAAGGCGGATGCGCTTCAGGCGCAGAACCTAAATTTTATCCAAGGCTGTGTCTCCTAAACAAAATCCGAACTTTTTACCAACAAAATCCCGATGTGGAATGAATCGTTCCGCCACTGCCTCGCT
>CAYJRG010000006.1:4821-13921 GCA_964372585.1 uncultured Candidatus Saccharibacteria bacterium | reverse complement strand
GTAGGGGCGTGAGGGGTTACAATGAGTCATTTTGCGGAGTTTCGTAATTCAAGGTATATTGGTTTTATGTCTAGTATAACCATCAAGAAAGCGACCGTAGAAAAAGAGGACGGCGTTGTTGTTTTACCCCTGCGGGAGTATCGGCGATTGGTGGCGGCTTCTCTTCCGGCATATTTGCTTCGGGGTACTGCAGCCGATGATTTGGACGGGTTGGTTGAGGAAGGGTTGCGCGAGCATCTCGAAGGAAAGACGATCGTTGCCGACTCGCTCCATTCCGCGCTGAGGCAATATCGCAAAGAACATGCGCGTTGAGTATTCGGCTCGATTTCTTGCGTCAGCTTCTCGTTTACCAGCAAAGATTATCGCCTCGGCAAATTCAAGAGAAGAATTGTTTCGGCAAAATCCGTTCCATCCAAGCTTGAAAACACACAAGCTTTACGGCAGAGAAAAAACAGCGTGGGCATTTTCTGTTAATCAAAAATATCGGATCAAGTTCTCATTTCTTGAGGCGGGCGTTCTATTTTTAGATATTGGCACACACGACGTGTATCAATAACCCACTCCGCACTTACCATTCTCGTTTATAATTCCAAAAAATGTCTTTTCTCCTCTTCATCTTCGGCGCGGCGGTGGGGAGTTTTATCAACGTCCTTGCCGTGCGGTATGATCCGGAGCGATCGCCATTCGCGCGCGCCGTTTTTGGTGGGCGGTCGCATTGCCCGAACTGCAAAAAAACGCTCCGGTGGTTTGAGCTGGTTCCTGTGGTTAGTTTTATCGCGCAGGGCGGGCGGTGCCGAAGGTGCGGGGCCCGCCTTTCTTTTCAATATCCGGCGGTGGAGGTTTTAAGCGGGCTGATTTTTGTTTTTGTTCCGGCGCGGCTCGGGGTTTTTGGATTTTTTGGCCCCGCCCCGACCGCGGTCGGGGCGGGGTTCGCCCTCGCGGAGGCGGCGCTGTGGATTCTTGTTTTCCTCACATTTCTCCTCATAGCCCTCATTGACCTGCGGCTCTCGATCATACCCGACGAAGCAAATATTTTTTTGGGGATTTTGGGATTAGTTCTCACGGGAATTTCTGTCGTTGCGGCTCCGCCCGCGCCCTCCGGTTTTATGGCTAACCCGTGGGTCAATCACGCCGTCGCCGCGCTTTTGGGCGGATTGTTTTTCGGATTTTTAATACTCATTACCCGCGGCAAGGGGATGGGGATAGGGGACGCGAAGTTCGCGATCCCCCTCGGACTCCTTTTCGGCTTGCCGGGCATTGCGGCCCTGATTGGGCTTGCGTTTGTGATCGGCGCCGTCTTCGGCGTCGGCGCTATCCTTTCCGGCAGGAAGGGCATGAAAAGCGCGATCCCCTTCGGGCCGTTTCTCGTCGCCGCCTCGGCAGTCGTCTTTTTCTGGGGAGAGAGCGCTCTCCGCGCATATGTTACTTTTATGCCTTGAAGTACGAAACTCCTCTTCTTGTCATCCCCGTGAAAACGGGGATCCAGAAGAAGGGAGTGTGGATCCCCGCCTGCGCGGGGACAAGCCTGGATTCCCGCTTTCGCGGGAATGACAAGAATGCATGATTTTGTGGAGTTTCGTAATTCAAAGTCTAATGTATAATTATGTACAAATGAATGAGCGCGGAACAAAATCATTTTATCGGCATAGGAATCTAGCTGGTTTCACCATTCTCGAGATACTTGTGGTTTTGGGAATCACGGTCATGCTTATTGGGATGACCCTTGTGTATCGGCAAGTTACCCAGCGGCAGGTTACGCTCTACGTCGAAGTGCAAAAACTCGCGGGGGTGATCTTGCGGGCGAAGTCGCTCGCGGTTGCGACGCAGAGCGGCGGCGCGTCGGTTCCGGCCGGGTTCAAAATATGCGGATATGGCGTCAAAGTGGATTATACCGCAAACGCATATTCACTTTTTTCATACCGGATTCCTGTTGCGGAATCGTGCAATAACATTGTGGCGATAATCACGACTGAGAATGACCGCGTGGGCGAGATTTCGCTTTACGCGCTTGACTCGGGTGTGCAGTTCGACAATGTCCAGCAAGACAGTATTTCTGCCATAGTGTTCGTACCTCCAGAACCAAAGACGCTGATTTCTCTTGTCGGCTCGAGGGGCGCTCTTTCAAGTGACCCCGGGCGGTTTTACCTCAAAACCCGCGGCGACGAGCCGCTTGCGTTTCAAATTTCGGTGAACGCGTTCGGGCAGGTGAACTTCTAGCCATTAGCCATTAAGCCAATGGGTTAAAAAATCACAATGCAAAATTCAAAGTTATTGAAATCGGGTCAAATCCTCATCGAGGCGATGGTTGCGTTAAGCGTGCTTATGATGGGCCTTGTGGCCATATTCGCCCTGCTTACCCGCTCTCTCGCGGCGAGCCGCGTTGTTTCGGACAGTTACATTGCCACGTATCTCGCCGCCGAAGGGATCGAAGTCGTCAAAAATATTCTCGATCACAATCAGCTTGTGTGCAGTTCTAGTCCTTCTTGCACTACTCCGTGGAATGATGGGCTTGGGTCTTTGAATGGACAAGAAGTCTACCTCGACTATACGTCGCTGGTGGTGGGAACTGATCCGAACGCACCCCCCAGGGGTAATTTAGGAATCAGTCAGTCGGGATTCTATGCGAATAACAACCCTCTTAATCCGGTGAAATTTAGACGCATTGTTTCGACGCGGCTTATAGGGAGCGATGAGGTCAAAGTTAATTCCACGGTAACATGGCATGTTGGAGGATTCGGCCTCGGCGTTCCGGTAACCCAGCAGGTTAATTTAGAAGATCATTTTTTTAAGCCCTAATCAATGGCAAAAACTTTTACAAACGTGAAACGTGGTTACACACTGATCGAGCTCACCGTTGCGATGGGGCTCTTTGTCATTGTTGTTTCGATCGCGATCGGAGGATTCGTGTCTATTCTCCGCGACCAGCGGGTAACTGCGGCGCTTATCGCCGCGAACAGCAATGTTTCGCTTATCCTCGAGCAGATGGCTCGCGAGATGCGGACGGGCAGAGATTTTTGCGACGCCGCGCCCCCGTGTTCTCCGGCTACTTCGTCAAGAATCCAAACAGACGCCATAAATTTTATAAGCTCCGCCAACAGCCCCATCTCCTACAAATTCAACGATACAACTCATGCCATCGAGCGCAGTGTAAACGGCGGTGCATACGAACAACTTACCGGAGATAATGTCGTTATTCAGTATCTCCATTTTTCAATTTTCGCTGCGAACACGACGGATGAATTTCCAACTCGAGTTACTATCGCGGTTGGCGTGAGCGCCAAAGAAAAAGATGTCTCCTCGGCAATTATCCGCTTGCAGACAACGGTAAGCTCGCGCCAAATTGACGGATAGTTTTAATCATGAACATTCTGTGTTCAAAAAAAGATTGGAGTAAGGGACAGGCGATTCTTTTATCTATTATTGTGATCGGCGGGGTGATTTTGGGCGCGACGACGATTGCGGGATTTTTGACAGCTGTTCAGCTGAGGCAGTCGAACGACGCGGCAAATTCCGCTAAAGCAATTTTTGCCGCGGAGACAGGCATCAACTGCGGGGTGTATACGTTTTATCACCCCTCTGAGACTCGGTGTGGTGTTTCCGCCGTAGGGTCTCATTGGTCAATCTCGCTCGGAAACGGATCATCCGCTGATTTTGTTTGCTATGCGGCTGGCGCGGCGACGCTTGATTCGAGCTCGGAAATTTTGTGCACCGACCTCGACAATCCTGATGATCCGAACGATAGGTTTGTTGGATATGTTTACTCCCGTGGCACGGCGGGGACGGCAACTCGGGCGTTTTTGTACACAATCTCGCCATAATGGAAAAATCATCTGCTCGGGAGCGCATCAGCCAGCTCAAAAAAATTATCAATTACCACCGGCATCTCTACCACGTCTTAGACAAGCAGGAGATTTCCGACGAAGCGCTCGATTCGCTCAAAAAAGAATTGTTCGATCTCGAAGCGCGGTTCCCCGATCTTGCGACGGCAGATTCGCCGACCCAGCGCGTTGGCGGCGAGCCGCTCAAGGAATTCAAAAAAGTTGTTCACGCAACGCGGATGAATTCGTTGAACGACGCCTTTTCCGAGGACGACATGCGCGCGTGGATCGAGCGGCTACATAACTATCTCAAATCTCAAATCTCAAATCTCAAATCTCAAGATTTTTACTGTGATTTAAAGATGGACGGCCTTGCCGTGGAGCTCGTCTACCGCGATGGATTGTTGGCGCAGGGTTCGACGCGCGGCGACGGCTTGATTGGCGAGGACATCACGCACAATTTGAGGACGATAGAGGCGATTCCGCTCGCGCTTGAGTTGAAAGACGGGGCGCCCGAGGAGCTCGTGGTGCGGGGCGAGGTGTTTCTGACAAAAAAAGAATTCGCGCGGATCAATCGCGAGCAGAAGGCGAAGGGCGGGAAGCCATACGCGAATCCGCGGAACGTCGCGGCGGGGTCGCTTCGTCAGCTCGATCCGAAAATCACCGCGAGCCGAAAACTCAATTTTTATGCGTATGGAATCGCGAGCGGCGGGCAGGAACATCTTAAAAAATATCCGACGCGGGAGAGCGAATATGCCGCGCTCAACTCCTTCGGCATACGCACGAATCCGGAAGGAAAAACAGCAAAGTCGCTCGAAGAAGTTTTTGCGTTTCATAAAACATGGGCGAAGGGCCGGGAAAAATTGCCGTATGAGATTGACGGCGTCGTGGTTTCGATAAACGACAATCGCGTGTTCGAGGCGGCTGGAGTCATCGGCAAGGCGCCGCGCGCCGCCGTCGCGTATAAGTTCTCGCCGCGCGAAGCGACGACGATTGTCGAAAGTATCGTGGTGCAGGTGGGGCGGACAGGGGCTTTGACGCCCGTTGCGGTGATGCGACCGGTAAATGTCGGTGGTGTTACGATCACCCACGCGTCGCTTCATAATGCGGACGAAATTGAACGGCTTGATTTGAAAATTGGAGATACTGTCGTCGTGAGCCGCGCGGGGGACGTGATTCCGCAGATAACGCGAGTGCTCCCGGAGCTCCGGACTGGAAAAGAGAAACCGTTTCGGATGCCGGATACGTGCCCCGTTGACGGCTCTCGCGTAGTCCGGGATGGCGCAATCTCGCGGTGTTCAAGTCCGGTGTGCGGCGCGAAGCACAAAGAATCTTTGTATCACTTTGTTTCTCGGGGCGCGTTCAATATCGAGGGACTTGGGCCGAAAATAATCGACAGGTTTTTGGACGAGGGGTTGATCGCGGACGCGGCGGATATTTTTTCGCTTGCGGAAGGGGACATTAAAGCACTTCCGCGCTTCGGCGAAAAATCCGCGTCGAACATCGTTTCCGAAATTGCCGCGAAGAAGAAAATTTCGCTTCCGCGGTTTATCTACTCGCTCGGGATTTTGCATATTGGAGAAGAGACGGCGAATGTGCTTGCGAAACAGGTGTCAAGTGTCAGGTGTCAGGTGTCACGACCGACAGAACTCGTGAAATTCATAAAGAGTTTTTCCCTTGAAAAACTTCAAGAAATACCGGACGTCGGGCCGAAGGTGGCCGAGAGCATCTACGACTGGTTCCGGAACGCCCGAAATATCCGGCTTCTGGAAAAGCTCCAAAAGGCCGGCGTTCTTATATGGGGTCAAGGGTCAAGGGTCACGGGTCAAAAATTGGCCGGGCTGTCTTTCGTGCTCACAGGCACGCTTGAGGCGATGTCCCGCGACGCGGCAAAAGAGAGGATTCGCGAGCTTGGCGGGGACGTGTCGGAGTCGGTCAGTAAACAAACATCATATCTTGTCGCCGGCGCCGCGCCCGGATCGAAGTATGAGAAAGCGCAGAAGTTGGGAGTGAAAACTTTAGACGAGAAAGAGTTTTTGAAATTGATTAATGGATAAGGCAATTATTTTTGATTAGGGAAGAACTCTCTACGATTCAGAGACAAAAAAAGAATTTTCTGAAGCGGAAAGGGTTCTGGAGTATTGCCGAGGTTGCGGCTAACGGCTCGCTGTGGTATCGCTTGTCAGCGCGCAGGCGAATGCGACTCTTGAAGAACGGACTGATGCAATCGAAAGATCTCCACTACGAAAATACTTTGAAATTGCACTCGTAACTGATAAAAATAAAGATGAGATATTCGATGCCATCGTTACTCATTTCGGAATTTCCCGCGCTGATATTTTTATCGTTGATGACCGCATTATTCGCGGCATCCGTTATGGGAATATGCATGGCCACCCTACAATTTGATTTCAAAACGGGAAATTCGCGAACGAGTTGCCGGACGAAACGACCCGTATGCCGACGCATACCATAAAATCACTTGATGAATTGTTAAGATTATTATAAAGAGATGCCGATTCATAAAGCTTTCAATAAAGATTTTTTCAGAAAGTGGTCTCTGAAAATGGCATACGTTTTAGGTTATTTATGCGCTGATGGATACATTCAGCGAAATGCAAGAAAATCATCATATGTTTGTTTTCACTCTACCGATTTTGAACTTATTGAAAAATTCGAAACCTTTTAGATTCAGACCATAAGATTGGTTTGAGGGCAAAAAGCAAAAAGAATCCGCATTGGAAGGACGCGTACGTTCTTCAGGTTGGCAGTAGAAAAGTATGCGAAGAACTCGAAAAGTTTGGAATTGTGCAAAATAAAAGTTTAATAATCCAATTCCCAAAAATTCCTCAAAAATATTTAGGACATTTTGTAAGAGGTTATTTTGACGGTGATGGCTGTGTGCATATCGGTCGGTATCGGAGGAAAAATAGGAATAAATGGAAGTGGCAATTTATGACCAATTTTACTTCAGGAAGTAAAAGTTTTTTGATTGGTTTGTGGGCGGTATTGAAGCCTTATATGAAAGGCGGCCGGATGGGTGAAAAAACCCGCGGATATGAATTAGTTTTTTCACAGAGAGATAGCCTTGCGTTGTTTAACCTAATGTATGATAATGTTCCAGCAGAAATGTTTTTGGAAAGGAAATATAACACTTTTCAAAAAGCGTTTAAGATCTTAGGAATGCGGGCGTAGAGGAGAGGCCGTCCTCGGTTCCCTGTCACGGAACAAATCGCCGGTTCGAATCCGGTCGCCCGCGCGTTGGAAAATCTTTCGTCCGAAAAGAAAACCCTCAATCGAAACGATTGAGGGTTTTCGAGGCGCCGCTATCGCGGTTGGGGTATCTTTGAGATGGGTTCTAGTTTCCTAAGGCTTCCGATGTCGAATTAGCGTTATCTCCGGTACCGGCGGGCGCTTTGCATGTGGAGGCCGCGGTTCGGTATGCCGACCACGCAGTGTTGCGAGCAGTTTGCCACGTTTTGCGTGCTGATTTCGTCGAAGCGTTGAATGCCGACCACGCAGTTTTGACCGCTGTTTTTACTGTGGCGAGGGTTGTGTTGGTGTATGCTTGCGCTAGGGCTGTAGCTCGTGCCGCGTATGCGGCGTTCGATGCTCCGGTAAATGCGGTCATTGCCGCGCCGATTGCTTGCTCCCGAGCGTTTACTGCCGCCCCGACGCACGCAATTTTAGCGGCGGCCGATGCTGTTGGTGTGCTTGTGGAAGTTTGTGCAAGAACTGGCGTTGCAAGTGCTATTGTGAGCGCAACGCCGGAGAATGCGAAAAGTTTTTTAACCATGATAATTTTAATTGTTACTATCTCGACCTTTGATGCGTGTTCATTATACACTTATTTTTCCACAGTATATTTCCCGCGGGTTGTTGTATACTTAAACCCGTGTTTCGCTTTTGGAACATGTAAGGCTTTTTCATAAACAATGACCTGCAAATATTTTTGTCCCGCTTGCGGGGAGCATTACCTGAGGCGGTATGTTGATATAAACGAGAAGCACGACAAGTGCGGCGAGTTTTCGCGCATGGTGTGGGATTATGAGGATGCATTACCCAAACTTCGGGGGAAGTCGGAAGATCTTCCTCGCGGGGGCTAGTGTGGTATACTTTTTGGAGTATGATCAATAGCCAGATAGTCGAGTATGTAAAGAACCAGCTTGCTCGGGGAGTTGCGCCGGAGGTTGTTAAAACAAGCTTGCTTGGAGTCGGGTGGCCCGCGGCCGATATTGATGATTCCATGAAAAAAGCGGCGGAGGGTCCGGGTCAGGTCGTTCCTCAAAAACCCGCCGTCGAGAAACCGCTCGCGGCCGCGCAAACTTCGAAGCCGACCGGATCGCCTTCGGTTACTTCTCCAGTATCCCCTTCTTCAACTTCTCCTTTTTCAAGCGTCTCTCCCGCGGGAACTCCCGCCTCGCGGCCAGTGAGTTCCCCGAGTTCTGTCCCAAAGAGCGCGCCTTCGGGAGGATCGGCGGTAAACGTGAGAGATTTTTTTGGAAATTCCGGCGCGGCCGGCGCCGGCCGCGCGTCTCCCGCCGCCGCTCCTGCTTCCTCTCCTAAAATAAACGCCGCACCCGTTTCGACGCCTAGTTCCAGCGCGGGTCAGATTTTGAAAGAATCGAAGAGCGGCGGTTCAAAGGCGCTCGTAATCGGACTTGCGTGCGTTACTATCCTGTCTCTCGGGGCCGCAATTTTCTTTTTCATAAACAGCCGGGGCGCGCAAGGCATGGCAGGCACGTCTTCTGCCAAACTTACTGAACTCACCGGAAAAGTTTCGAGCCTTACCGCCGAGGTGGACGAGCTTCAAAAATCAAAACAGGAAGCGGACGATCGCCTCGCTTCCGCAACGCTCGCCGCAAATGACCTTGTCGGGGAGGTTTCGTTTTTCATCCCTCCGACCGTGGGCACCGGAACGGTCGCGGCGCAGCAAGCGGCTTTTGCCATTAAGGGCAAACTCACATTTGACGGAACGAAATATACTCTTACCACCCCGCATGGCATTGCGGCAACCGTAAAAAATTCAAAAGACGAAAAAGTTTCGTTGGCGCTTCGGCCGCTCGTGGATACGGCGGTCGAGCTCGCGGGAACCCATGCCGCGGGCTCGCGCGAGGTTACGGTAACTGCGGTGAATGGAGTTTCGGTGAAGTAATCTTCGTCATTGCGAGTGCATCCGAAGCAATCTAGATTGCTTCGTCGCTCCGCCAGCCGGCGGAGCTCTTCGCAATGACAGATCACGATTTTTCATACAGCATCCCGAGGCCGAGGATGTCGGTTTC
>CAYJRG010000006.1:0-4811 GCA_964372585.1 uncultured Candidatus Saccharibacteria bacterium | reverse complement strand
CGATGAGCTGGAAGCCGACGGGCAGTTCTTTGTTTTCGGGATAGTGATAGGGCTTCACGGGGATTGAGATGCCCGGGAGGCCGGCGATGTTTGTGGGGCCCGTAAAAACGTCTGAGAGATACATGGCAAGCGGGTCGTTCATTTTCTCGCCGATTTTGAAAGCCACTGTCGGGGAGACGGGCGTGAGTATCGCATCAACCTCCTTGAATGCTTCGTCAAAGTCTCGCGCGACGAGCGTGCGCACGCGCTGGGCTTTGTCGTAGTAGGCGTCGTAGTGGCCGGATGAAAGGACGAACGTGCCGAGTATGATTCTCCGCTTCGCCTCCGTTCCGAACCCCGCGCCGCGCTCTTTGAAGTAAAGGTCAAGAAGATTTTTTCTGCTCGTATCCTCTTCCATGATCCTTGACCTGTGACCCATGACCCGTGAATACCTGATTCCGTCGAACCGCGCCAAATTCGAGCTGACTTCCGCGGGCATGCTCAAATAATAGGCGGGGACGGCATACTTTGTGTGCGGCAAAGAAATTTTTTTGAATTTTAAGCCGAGGCTTTTCAATTTTTCAATCGCGGTTTCTACTCCCTTCGCCGTTGCGTCGTCTATTCCTCCAACGAAATACTCGTCCGGCAAACCGATGGTGAAATTTTTTACGGCGTCGAAATGTTCGTCGTCAAGCTCGTCGTGCTCTGCGTCCGAACTCGTTGCGTCAAGCGGATCATATCCTGCGATTGCTTTGAAAAGAATCGCCGCGTCCTCTACGGTTTTCGCGTATGGCCCGATTTGGTCGAGACTCGATGTCATGGCGATGAGCCCTGAGCGGGAAACGGCGCCGTAGGTGGGCTTGAGGCCGACCACGCCGCAGAAAGAAGCAGGTAGCCGAATCGAGCCGAACGTATCCGAGCCGAGCGCTCCAAGCGCCAGGTGTGCCGCGACTGCCGCCGCCGACCCTCCCGAAGACCCGCCCGGGACGCGGGTCGTGTCGTGCGGGTTGCGAGTGATTTTGAAGGCGGAATTTTCTGTGGAGGAGCCCATCGCGAACTCGTCCATGTTTGTTTTTCCCAAAAATATGGCGTGCTCGGCTTTGAGTTTTTCGATGACGGTGGCATCGTAGCTTGCGATGTAATGCTCAAGCATTTTTGACGCAGAGGTCGCTGGGAGGCCTTTCACGAGAATCGCGTCTTTGATCGCGAGCGGGACTCCGGCAAGGGGGCCGATGTTCTCGCCTTCCCCGATCGCGAAGTCGAGCGCCTCGGCATCGCGGAGAGCGCGTTCCTCGTTTAAGCTCAAATAGGCGCCGATGGTTTCGTCCTCTGTGTGAATCCGCTTAAAAAATTCCTCCACGGCCTCTGCCGCCGAGAACTTTTTTTGAACGAGCCCTTCGTGGAAGTTTTTTATCGTTAAGTTGTGCAATGCGACATGCGACATGTTTTAGAATACCGGCGGGATTTTGAGGAAACCGTTTTCGGATTCGGGGAATTGCTCGACTCCCGCGCCGCGGTTTGTTTCGCCCGCAACGTCTTCCCGAAAGACGTTTGTGAGGCGCGTGCCGCCGGTCATCGGCGGGGCGGAGGACGTGTCAAGTTTTTGGAGCTCGTCGAAATGGGCGAGGATTTTTTGTATGTCGCCCAAAAACCGCTCCTCTTCCTCGGCGGCGAGCTCGAGCCGCGCGAGTTTAGCGAGATGACGTATTGTTTCTTTTGTAATGCCCGAAGCCATTGCCGGTTTATTGTATCAGCAAATTGGGAGCGCGGGCAAATAAAAAGAGGTCTCCGCTCGGGAGACCTCTGAATTTTGAAGCTGACGTGGCGATTATTCTATGCCGAACTTCTCGCGCAGGGCTAATCCCTTTTCTGTCTCGAAGTCGGGAAAATTTTGCCCCTGCCTACACATTACTGGGGCAAGTTTGTGATGAGGCGGCGGGTCAAGGCGAGCGGGGCCGCCGCGGGCTCGGGGCGTTCGATTTTCGCGTTTTCGGTTTTTGGGTTTGCCGTTCAATCCTTTTTGAGCGGCAGTGGCTAGAGCCGGCTTGCTCATGATTTTTTAAGGTGCTGTGTGCGCGCTTTTTGAGGCGCCATCCGGGTTTTATTTTGTTTTAGGCACTCACCAAAAACAAAACCAGCTCGCGGGTGAAGAGCTGGCTCATGCGTCAATTTCTAATTTCTAAATCCTAATTTCTAAATTGAGACATGAGCCAATCCTCCGCCCAACGACTTCGATTATAGAAAAACACCGGCGGAGAGGTCAAGGTGCGCGGGGTCATGGGTCATGGGTCTTGGGTCATGGGTCATGGGTCATGGGTCATGGGTCATGGGTCATGGGTCATGGGTCAAGGGTCAAATAAGAAAACGCCCTCGAGCTTGCGGCTCGAGGGCGGTGATTAGTTTTCCGCCGTTCGGGATTTCGGGCGGAAATGATTCATGACGAAGTGCCCGTGCGGCACGACCATCGGGGTCGGCAGTTTCCCAACGGGGAAAAATCTGACCTCTTTGTTCGCTGGGAGCTCACCGCAGAGCGCGCACTCGACGTAGATCGAGAGTGGGCATCCGTAGGGATGCTCACCCTTCGCCTCGTCCCAAACTTCTCCAGCCCGCGGCCACCAAAAGATGTCGCGGACAGACATCACCACGACGTCAACCCCGATTTCCCTCTTGGCCACGCGGCTCGCGACCGGTTGTATTGTCTGCATGCCCCAATATGCGGACGACGCATCATCCGGGATCGGGTTATTGAACCCGCCCGGGATGTGCCAGGAGCCCTTCCACCCCTCGAATCCTCCGTCGTAGGCGGCGAGGAGGATTTGTTTTTCCCACTGCCCTTTGTCGTCTAGCACCTCTTTCATGACGACGAGTTCCACCGCCCAATAGGAAACCGTCCTATGCGCGGCCCGCATGCTGGCCTCGGTTGGCCAGCGGCATTTGTCTTGCCTGACCTTGCTGAGGAGGTGGAGGAGTTGGTCTTCCTCTTCGGGCGTGAACGATGTTCCGGGAATTTTATTGCTCATAATCTGCGCCTTTCTGTCGGTTCGGTTTGTCTATCGAAAAACGGGAAAAAACTCCGCGGCCACACGGCCGGGAGCATCCCGATTCAGTTCTCAAAGAACCCGGTTATCGTAGCATGAAAGCTACTTTTTTGTCAAGCGGCGGTGGTTTGGGTTTAATCCGAGCACGATTTTTTTGAATTTCTTGCCGCGGTCGGCGTAGTTTTTGAACATGTCAAAACTCGCGGCGCCGGGGGAGAAAATTATATGAGTCATGGGACATGGGTCATGGGTCACGACAGAGCGATATGCTCGATGCACTGCCTCTTCGAAATTTTTCGCGAATTGAATTTTTACCTGACCCTTGACCCTTGACCCTTGACCCCTTATGGCTTTGTTGATCTTGTTTTTATTTTCGCCCACGAGAACGACGAGTTTTGTGTTTGAATTTTTGAGCGCGCGGGCGAGAGGGGCGTAGTTGAGGTTTTTGTCTTGCCCTCCGGCGATCAAAATTTGTGTGCTGGGACATGAGTCATGAGTCACGGACTTTTTTACCCATTTTTTCTTTTCCCCCTGACCCCTGACCCCCGACCCATGACCCATGACTCCTGACCCTTGACCCTGAAATGCCTTAATCGCCGCGGCGGCGGTGTGGGGGTTGGTGGAGGCGGAGTCGTTGTAAAAATAAATCGCAGATTTATTTTTACCCTGAGCTCGTCGAATGGGTAAAACCATTATTTTTTTCACGAACTCCAACCGATGTTCCATCCCGCGGAATGATGCGATCGTTTTTATGATGACCGATTCCGGCGCGCCGAGGTGGCGGGCGACCGTCGCCGCCATCGCGGCGTTTTTGAAGTTGTGCTCGCCTGGGATTCGGATCGCGTTTCGTATCTTATCCCCTAATTCGGCCGAATAAGGGGCATAAGGATCCACGGGGATTTTTTTGCCGGGGCTTTTTTCGCCGATCCGGCGGCTTTCTCTGCTCTGCGCGAAGAAAAAGATCGTGTCCGATTTTTTTTGGCGGCGGGCGATGTGGGCTTTTGCGCCGTAGTATTCAGCCAGGTTTTTGTGGCTGTCTTGGTGGTCGGGGAACACGTCTGTTACAACGGCAATCGGCGGCGACACATCGAGGTCTTGAAGTTGGAAACTCGAGAGTTCGAGAATGACAAAAGTTTTCTTCCCTGACCCCTGACCCCTGACTCCTGACTCCAATTCCGGCAGAATGTCGAGCGCCGATGTGCCGATGTTTCCGGCGAGGAAAACCCGCTCGCCGGCTTTCTTGAGGATGTTGTAGAGGATGGTCGCCGTCGTGCCCTTGCCCTTTGTGCCTGTGATGCCGATGATAATTGGAGCGTGGAGGGTGGAGGGTGGAAAGTGGTTTATGACTTCAAAAAACAATTTCGTCGCGCTTGAAAATTTTGTTCCCGTTCTTCGGGCGCGCCGGAGTTCGGGAAGATTGTAAGGGATTCCCGGCGAGCGGAAGGCAAGATCAAAGCTCGGGAGGAGTATCCTAAACGCCCCCCTCCCGACCGAAAACGACACGTCCCGCGGGACCTTTGCGTCGGGGTTTTGGTCGAGGATCCAGATTTCGTCGTTCCGGAATTTTTTTGTCCGTTTCAAAAAGTTGAAAACAGATTGCCCCTCTTTGCCAAAACCGAGAATCGCGATTTTCATGTGTTGCGGGGGCGGGAATTGCACCCACTACCTACAGCTTATGGGGCTGTCGAGCAACTGTTACTCCTCCCCGCGATTTCCATAGCTACATCATTATATGCTTGTAATCCCAATTGTCAAAAAACGCCGGCAATGACATGATTTGAAAGACATGAAAAT
>CAYJRG010000005.1:2070-14785 GCA_964372585.1 uncultured Candidatus Saccharibacteria bacterium | reverse complement strand
CAAGCGAAGCGTGGCGCCGAACCTCGACCGCAAGGGGTGAGAGAGCAGATTCTCGCGGGTGGTGGCGGCGATCATGGTGAACGGCGGGAGGTTCAAGCTCAAGGTTCGCGCGCTTGGGCCTTTGCCGACGATGAGGTGAAGTTTTCTTGACTCCATCGCGGGATAGAGCACCTCTTCGATCAAGGGATTTACACGATGGGCTTCGTCTATAAAGAGAATGTTGCCGGGCTCGAGGTTCGTCAAAATCGCGGCGAGGTCTCCCGCCTTCTCGAGCGCCGGGCCGGAGGTGGTGCGAACCTGCGCGCCCAGCTCGCGGCCGACCAGATATGCGAGCGTGGTTTTCCCGAGGCCGGGCGGCCCCGAGAACAGCATGTGGTCGGCGGACTCCTTCCTTTTTTTTGCCGCTTCGATCAGAACTTTGAGGTTATGCTTGATCTTCTCCTGACCAATATACTCTCCCCAGCTTGACGGCCGAAGTGTTTGGTCTATAGTTACGTCTTCCTGATTGGGAATGGCCTCTTTTTTATCTTTCATGGAACATGTGGCTATTTTGCGAGCGTTTTCTGCCCGATGTACGTTTTCTTGACAAATAAATTTCTTTATGTTAGCCTTCCTCCTGTAAGCGTTAAATAGAGCTTTTTGAATATTACCTCTTCCCGTCATTCCCGCGAAAGCGGAAATCCAGAAAAGTCTGGGAAACGTGGGTTTTGGATCCTCGGGTCCCGCCCTTGGCGAGGCTCGCTTCAAGTGGCAAGCCCGAGGATGACACAAGAAGCATTGTTGATCAAGCCCTAAAGCCCTGTAGTTGCTTCAGATCTGGGGGTTTTGAATTGTTTCCAGATTTTTAGGATGGCTTGGTTCCGGCTGTGCCACTCCTCGAGATAATTCTAAACTCTTTTAATCAAATTAAAAGAGACCAGAGCTGTCCAGCTCCAATTTTGAATCAGACGCTTCCCGCGGCGCACGCGGCATCGGAATACCCGCGTGCCATGACGCAATCGTCGGAATCAAAATTGGGGCTGGGCCGTACCCCCAGGTTTGAGGCAGGTATTTTATGTGGCTGATATTGTCATTGAGAGCCCGCTTCGCCCTCGTATTTGTTTGCCTACAAACTCCTAACCTATGCCGAGGGCTGCACTTCGCTTAAGTCTCCCAAAAACAATATCAGCCACACGGGGGTTGTGTGAGAGTTTACGAATGCGCGAGCCACTCAATACGCCCCGTTACGCTCTCGATTTCCTTGAAACTCGTCTCGCCGCGCAAGACTTTCAGCACGCCGTCGCTCTGCATACCGACCATCCCCTGCCCGCGGGCAAATTTTCTCATCGAGAGTTCCGAGGCGTCCGCAAGCACGATCGCTTCGAGCTCGGGCGCTGATTCCAAAAATTCAAAAATTCCAATCCGTCCGCGGTAGCCGAAATTGTTGCACGCCGAACATCCAGCCGGTTCATAGATCGAATAGTTCTCGTATGCCGCGCGGTTCACTCTCGCCGGCAGGTGTTTCAAAAATTCCGAGATGCGCGCTTTGAGTTCATCCGCAACCACCGCGGGTTTTTTGCACTCCGGGCACAGTATGCGCACCAGCCGCTGGCCGATCACAAGATCCATTGCCGGCCCGATCGCCACCGGTTTTACTCCTAAATTGATCAGCCGCGGAATGGCGCCCACCGCGTCGTTTGCGTGGAGCGTGGAGAGAACAAGGTGGCCGGTCAAAGCCGCCTGAAGCGCGATGTCGGCGGTTTCGGCATCCCGAATCTCGCCCACGAGAACAACATCCGGGTCCTGCCGCACGATGGAACGGAGACCGCCTGCGAACGTATATTCGGCGTCGGGATCAACCTGTGTTTGCTCTATTCCTTTGAGGTGATATTCGATGGGGTCTTCGATGGTGATGATCTTCATCTCGGAATTGTTTATATGTTGTAAGAAAGAATACAGCGTCGTGGTTTTCCCCGAGCCGGTTGGCCCCGTGTTCAAAATAAGGCCGTTGGGCCTTGAAAGCGCCCGTTCCACGATTGCGAGATCGTCCTCCCGAATGCCGAGGCTTTCCAGTCCGACATTAATGCCCTCGGGATCGAGCACCCGCATCACGAGCGTTTCCCCGAATTCTGAGGGAATCACAGACACGCGGATTTCCACGGTTTTTTCTCCAAGTTTTATGGAAAACCTGCCGTCTTGCGCGGCATCGCGCACGTTGATTTTCAAACCGGCAAGAAGCTTGAGGCGGGGGAGCAATGAGGCGTAGTGTTGGAGAGGAAAATCCGCGAACACATCTTGCAGTAACCCATCCACGCGAAACCTGATTTTCACTCCCTTTTCCTCGGCTTCAAAATGGATGTCGGATGTTTTGGTTGAAATCGCGCCCGCGAGCACCAGCTCGATGACCATGACGGGAGAGATTCTCACGAAATCGAGCTTCCGCATCTCTTCCGCCACGGCCAAAAGGGTATCGAGCCGGCGCATCAGCGCTTCCACTTCTTTTTCTTCAATTTTCACCCGGCCCGTTATTCCTTCCGCGGCGGGTTTTACAAACTTATACAAATTCCACACCTGCTCCAAACCCGAACGGGAAACGACGAACGCGGTAACCGCGTATGCCTGCTCTTTGAGGCCCTCGATTATTTTTTTCGCGGCGGGCGATTCGGGATTCTCCGCGACCACCGCCACCTCGCGGTTTTTGAGCTCGATCGCCGCAAGGCCGGCGGACTTTGCCGCTTCCTCGGGCACAAGCCGGAGCGCGTCTATGGAGGAAGGGACTTTAGAGAGGTCGGTGTAGCCGTATCCCAGACGCTTCGCCAAACGCTCCGCGGCGCGCTCCTCCCCCTCGCGCTTGAGGTATGAAAGTTGGGAACTTAAATCTGCGCGGCGCACGGGGTCCATACTCTTAATTGTATCTTATCACCACTGCCGCGCAAAACACGATACCGCACATCCCCCGCGCTGCTTTCTGGAGACCGCTTCGCCCTCGTGCCTGCCTGCCGGCAGGCAGGTTTGCCCACCTATAATAAACTCCAAACCCATGCCGAGGGTTGCACTTCGCTTAAAGCAGCGCGGGGGATGTGCGACGTGAGAAATTACCTCTTTTTGGTTATAATGCCTACATGGGATGGATCATAAAAATCATTGCCACGGTATTCGTAAACGCCGCAGCGCTTTTTTTTGTCGCCGCATACGTTCCGAGTTTTACACTCACGGCAACCGCCAAAGAACTGCTCCTTATGGCGCTCGTTCTTGCGCTCCTCAACCTAATACTCAAGCCCATCCTGAAGCTTTTCTTGGGGCCGATCATCATTCTGACGCTCGGACTGGGGCTCATTGCGGTGAACGCCGTCATACTCTATATTCTTGACATTCTCTTCAAAAACCTTACGATTCTAACCATTCCCGCCCTCCTCATCGCTTCGATTGTTATCGGGTTCATAAACTTTATACTGCACACATTCACCCATGCTCATACCAATTCTTGAAATCATAATTTCGGCCGCACTCGTTACGCTCATCTTGCTTCAAGAGCGGTCTTCAGGACTCTCGGGCATTTTCGGCGGCGGGGACGGCGGAGGCGGGATTTACCAGACGCGCCGCGGCCTCGAGAAGGCGATTTTCGTTTCCACCATCATTCTCGCCGCCTGCTTCGTGGGACTCGCCGTAATTCAGTTGCTGTACTAGAAGTATGCAGAAAACCTCTTGTATGTCATCCCCGACTCGATCGGGGATCCAGAAAAAGGGAATGTGGATCCCCGCTTGCGCGGGGACAAGCCTGGATTCCCGCCTGCGCGGGAATGACAGGAAAAATTGAAAATTTACACCGATGATCGCCCGCGCTAAAAAAATATTTGTCGCGCTTACCGCGCGGGAAAAAATAGTTTTTTTCTCCGCCGCGGCCGCCGCGGCCGCGAGCGGGCTCGCGCTCGCGGGGATAGTCCTCGCGGCTTCTACCGTCATGGTCCCGACCCACGGAGGCGAATACGCGGAGGGGTTCGCGGGTCAGCCCGTGTATGTAAATCCCGTTATCGCCTCGACCGACATTGACAAGAGCCTCGTGCGCCTTGTTTTCTCGAGCGTGGGCGGCCTTGCCGACAAAATCACGGCATCCGAAGACGGAAGAACGTGGAATGTCCGGCTCAAAGAAAATCTCCACTGGCAGGACGAGATGAAGCTCACGAGCGACGACGTCGTCTTCACCGTTCAGAAAATCCAAGACCGCGAGAGCCGCTCGCCGCTCTACGACGCCTGGCAGGGAGCGGCGGCGGAGCGCGTGAGCGAGCTCGAAATCAAATTCAGCCTCATAAACCCCTACGCGTTTTTCGGAGACACGCTCCGAGGCCTCTACGTGCTCCCAAAGCACGTCTTCGCCGAGGTGCCTCCCACGAACTGGCACCTCTCCGATTATAATTTAAAACCGGTCGGTAGCGGCCCATTCGCGTTCGCCGGATACGATAAAAAGCCGGACGGATTCATACGCGCGTACACCGTCTCCGCGTGGAACAACTACCCGGGCGACGGGGCACTCGTCGAGACCATACGCTTTTTATTTTTTTCGGAGCAGGCGGATCTTCTTAAGGCCTTTGATGCGGGCAAGCTCGACGGGTTCGCGGGAATCGGACCCGACGACGCCTCGGCGATCAAACGCCCCCACGAAACCATCCGCTACGCGATACCAAACTATTACGCGGTCTTTTTAAATCAAAACAAAAACGTTCCGCTCAAGGAGAAAGATGTGCGAACCGCGCTCGCGCTCGCCGTGGACCGAGACGCTCTCCTCTCAAACGCGCTCGGAGGGGTTGGAATGCCGGCAGTTGGCCCGATTCCCGAAGGGACACCCTACTTCAACGCGGAGCTCAAGCGCGCGGCGGATCCCGAGGCGGCGGGCGCACTGCTTGACGCGGCGGGGTGGAAAATAAACGACCTCGGGCTTCGCGAAAAAAGCGCGCAGAAGTCGACCACCTCGCTTGAGTTTACCATCACCGTTCCCCAGATCGGATTCCTAACCAAAACGGCGGAATTGCTCCGGCAGGCATGGCAAAAAATCGGGGTCGTCGCGCGCCTCGAAACACTGCCGGTCGAAGAGGTGGCGAGCAAAGCAATCAAAAATCGCGACTACGAAGCGCTTCTCTTTGGCAATGTTCTTGGCAAAAACTTCGATCTGTTCTCCTTTTGGCATTCGTCCCAGCGCTTTCACCCGGGGTCGAACTTCAGCGTGTACAACAGCAAAAAAGCGGACTCGCTCATCGAATCCATCCGGCAAAACCTCGATCAAAAAACCAGAGAAACCCAACTCCGCGAACTCCAAAAACTCATGGCGGAGGACGCACCCGCCATTTTTCTTTACTCGCCGGACTATCTCTTCGTCTCGGCGAAAAACCTCCACGGCGTCCGTGCCGAAACGATCAGCGAACCGGCGGAGCGGTTTGCCGCGGCAAACTACTGGTACCTCAAAACCGCGCGGGTGCTGAAGTAAGGGTTTGCGCCACTCACAACCCGCTTGATTTAAGCTGCGTTCTGTCATTGCGAGCGCATCCGAAGCAATCTAGATTGCCGCCCCGACCGCGGTCGGGGCTCCTCGCAATGACAAGGGGCGCGTGGGGGTTGTGCAAAATATGCTTGACTTTGAAATCTGCCACGCATAGAATTGGAATACCAACTCAAATCCTCCTGTGCCGCATGATAATTATTCAAATGGACTCTGTGACCAGCAACGCTTGTTTTTTGTTTTGAATCCATCCAAACTGCCGCGGTGGCGGAACTGGCAGACGCATCCGCTTCAGGGGCGGACGGCCGCAAGGCTATGAGAGTTCAAATCTCTCCCGCGGCACACATCAACACACAAAAAAAGCACATGATGGTTAAAAAAACAGACGCTGGCGCCCGGCCTCGCATCAAGCCGCCAGTAATAGCGCGGAGGCAACCTCCGCGCAGGAAGCCGGATGAAGACAGGGGTCTTGCTCCGGTGCGTTTTGTGCCGCTCGGCGGACTCGAAGAAGTCGGCAGGAACTCGATGTTTTTCGAGCATAAAAATGAAATAGTCATCATTGATCTCGGACTCCAGTTTCCCGAAGAAGAAACCCCGGGCATAGACTACATCATCCCGAACATTTCCTACCTCGAGCAGAAGAAAGCCAACATTGCAGGCATCATCCTCACCCACGCCCACTACGACCACATCGGCGCCTTGCCGCACGTTATAGAAAAACTCGGCAACCCGATCATCTACGCAACCTCAATCACAAAAGCAATCATCGAACGGCGGCAGGAAGATTTTCCGAACACGCCGAAGCTCCGCGTTCAGATCGTCAAAAACGGGGACGTGGTGAAAATTTCAAACTCGTTTGAGGCCGAGTTTTTCGGCGTGCCGCACACGGTGCCCGAGACGGCGGGCGTGCTCCTCAAAACCCCCGTCGGCAACATGGTGCATTTCGCCGACTTCCGGCTCGACTACGACGAAAAAGATGTCGTTCGCGGGCTCGAAGAGTTTGAGCGCATCGGCAAGCTCGGCATCCACACCTTCACCATAGACAGCACGAACGCCGAAAAAGAAGGCCACAGCATTTCCGAAAAAACGGTTGAAAAAAACCTTGAAGACATTTTTCGCAAAGCGGAGGGCCGCCTCATCGTGGCAACCTTTGCCTCGCTCCTCACGCGCATTGGCGAAATCATAAAAATCGCCGACAAAATCGGCCGCCGCGTCGCCCTAAACGGCTACTCCATGAAAACGAATGTCCAGATCGCGCAAAATCTGGGTTTTATAAAAGCAAAAGAGGGCGTCATCATCTCGGTTGAAGAAATCCACAAATTCAAAGACGACAAAGTGCTTATCCTCTCGACCGGCGCGCAGGGCGAGTCGAACGCGGGACTCATGAAAATGATCAACGGCGAGCACCGGCAAGTGAAGATCAAACCAACCGACACCGTCGTGCTCTCCTCGTCCGTCATCCCGGGGAACGAAAAAAGCGTGCAGGTGGTGAAAGACAATCTCTCGCGGCAAGGCGCCCGCGTCTACCACTCTGCTTTGATAGACATCCACTCGTCCGGCCACGCGCCCAAAGACGATCTGAAGATTGTAATGAAACTTATCAAGCCGAAGTTCTTGGTGCCGGTGCACGGCTACTACTTCATGCGCGCGGCAAACGCCCGCTCGGCCGAGGAGGTCGGCATCCCGAAGGAACATGTGATGCTGATGGACAACGGACAGGTGGCGGAACTTTTGCCGAACAGCTTCAAGATTACCCGTGAGGAAGTCCCCGCTTTTTACGTGATGGTGGACGGCTTGGGCGTCGGCGATGTGGAAGAAGTCGTGCTCCGCGACCGGCGGGCGCTCGCGGCGGAAGGCATGGTGGTCATCATTCTCACCGTTGACCGGACGAAGGGTAGGCTCCTCAAAAGCCCCGACATCATCTCGCGCGGGTTCATTTATCTCAAAGAAAATCAAGAAGTGCTCGAAGGAATCCGCAAAAAACTTCGGGCCTTGATCTCGCGGCTTCCGGCACACCAGCCCACCGAACCGGATTATCTGAAAACCCTGATCCGCGACCAGATCGGCCAGTTTCTGTACAATGAAACCAGAAGGCGGCCGATGATTCTCCCCGTCGTGATTGAGATTTAGAATACGTTCTGAATAAGATTTCTTAATACTGCACTTGGGTCGTTAGTAGAAACAAAATCAGCGCTTAAAATCGCCGCTCGACTGGGCTTTATCAATAACAACGACATCGCCTCATTTTTCCTATCATGTGATAAACTATTCTTCAAGCTCGTCGCACTTAAAAAATCACTTAATGTTACTTAAAACGCCTCGAACAACTCGAACGTCGAACGCCGAACGCCTGATTCTCGTTTCAGGCATCCAGCCGTCGGGTAAACTCCACATCGGCAATTACCTCGGCGCGCTTAAAAATTTCGTCGAGCTTCAGAACACGGGGCGGTATCAGTGCTATTTTTCCATCGTTGATCTTCATTCCATAACCGAACCCTTTGATCCGAAGGAAAAACATAATCAAATTCTTGAACTTGCTGCCGACTACCTCGCCGCCGGACTCGACCCCAAAAAATCCGTTATCTTTCTCCAGTCACAGGTTCCGGCGCACGCCGAGCTGGCATGGATTTTGAACACGATCACGCCGATGGGAGAGTTGCGGCGCATGACGCAGTTCAAAGAAAAAACCGCGGGCGGAGGCGAATCGGCAAACGTCGGACTCTTTGCCTATCCCGTCCTCATGGCCGCGGACATTCTGCTCTATAATGCGGAGTTTGTCCCCGTCGGGAACGACCAACTCCAACACCTTGAACTCGCCCGCGCGCTCGCGCGGAAATTCAATTCGCGATTTGGCGCAACATTTCTTGAACCCAAAGCGATTCTCGCGGAAACCCCGCGTGTGATGAGCTTGCTTGACCCAGCAAAAAAAATGTCTAAGTCAGAGCC
Source organism: uncultured Candidatus Saccharibacteria bacterium (assembly GCA_964372585.1). Classification (GTDB taxonomy): domain Bacteria; phylum Patescibacteriota; class Minisyncoccia; order UBA6257; family 2-01-FULL-56-20; genus JBBTYG01. The sequence goes on along the minus strand of CAYJRG010000005.1, from coordinate 6,369 downwards.
CGACACGTGCCTGTTCCTCGACGACACGCCAGAGGCGATACGGGAAAAAATCAAGCGCGCGGTGACGGATTCCGGCTCGGAGATAACATACGACCCCGAGCGCAAGCCCGGCGTTTCAAATTTGCTCGGCATCTATTCCGCTTTTGCGGGAAAACCCGTCAAAAAAACACAGGAAGAATTTTCCGGAAAAAACTACGGCGAGTTCAAATCCGCCCTCGCAGAGGCCATCATAGAAAAACTTACGGACTTCCGAAAAAAGAAAAAAGCGCTCGCGAAAAGCCCGAAGAACCTTGCGGCCACGCTCGCCGCCGGCTCAAAAAAAGCCAGCGCGATTGCCGCAAAGCGCATAGCGAACATAAAAGCCGCAGTCGGCCTGCTGGTGTAGAGTATGTCCGTCACCACCGTTAAAAATCATTTCAAACTACAACATCCCTACAAACTGGAGTTTGTAGGGATGTTGTAGTTTGCGAAAAGACGGGCTAGCGCTTTTTTAGCGCAATCCACGCATTGGCGTTTCCTATTTTTGAGTAAATCTCCGCGTCAAACTTTGAGGACTTTTTATACTCAACGCGCGCCGCGCCGACCTCCGCCATAAAAGTTTTTTGGTGTTTCATTAGAGCGGATTTGACGTCAACCGGAAGCTCCAGAAAAAGCGCGATCCGATTTTTCGGCTCGAGTTTCGCCTCCAGCCGCAGGCCTTGAATCATCCGCACACACTCGCGCACCACTCCCTCCGCACGCAGTTCGGCGGTTATCGTCGTGTCAAGCTCGACTTCGTTCTTGAGATTTGGAACGAAAACAACTTTTTTTACATTTATCTCCTCGGCGAGAATCCCAAGCAACTCCTCATTGATGCTTGATGCTTGACCCTTTCCGCCTGAGGCGGATCCGCCTTTGGCGGAGACCCGCATCTCCCCCAGCGGTTGACGCACTTTTATCCCCTCCTGTGCCCGCGCGGCGAGGCCGAGCGCCGCGAGCCGCCGCATCTCCGCCATCTGTTCAATGAGTTTTAAGTTTTCAGTTTTAAGTTTTAAGTTAGTTTTCGGCCAATTTTCAAAATGAATCGAATCAGCCCCCCCTAATTCTTTGTGGATAATTTCGGCGAAAAACGGGGTGAACGGCGCGATAAGTTTTCCCAGCTCGCGAAGAACATAGCCAAGCGTCGCGGAGGCCACGCGGTGATCGGCCGCGCTCGCAGGTTTTTGGAACCGCCGCCGCGAACGGCGAATGTACCAGCGCGACAGATCATCAACAAAACTTTCAATTGCAAGCGCCGCTTCGCGGATGTCGTAGCCTTCGAGTTTTTTTGTAACCTCGGCAACGGTCTCTTTGAACCGCGCAAGAACCCAAACATCAAGAAAATTTTTCTTCCCTGACCCCTGACCCTTGACCCTTGACACCTGATGCCTGACACCTGACACAGCCCTGTACGTCTCCCAAAACTTGATCGAATTCCAGATGATGAGATGAAACCTGCGAAACGTTTTGGCGATCTCCTGCTCGTCAAAATTTTTCGGCTCGCCCGCCGGACTTGAAACATAAAAATACCAGCGCACCGCATCTGCGCCGTATTTTTTTATAACCTCCCACGGATCCACGATGTTTCCCCGCGACTTTGACATTTTCTGCCCGTGCTTGTCGTTGATGAGTCCGAGTGAGATGACATTTTTGTACGGCGCTTTGTATCCGAGCGCGGTGGCAACCGCAAGCAGAGTGTAAAACCACCCGCGCGTCTGATCCATTCCTTCGGAGATGAAGTCGGCGGGATATGCCTCTGGCAATTCCTGACCCATGACCCATGACCCATGACCCTTCGCCCAAGGCCGTAGGCCTTGGGCGAAGGGCATCGCCCCCGAGTCGTACCACACGTCCGCAACCTCTTTCACGCGGCGCATGAGCGACCCGCAGGCGCGGCAGGAAAAAACAATTTCATCCGCGTACGGCCGGTGAAGATCAACCTCGCCGGTGTCGCTTCTCGGAATGACCTTGTAGGGAAGCCGTTCCGCCTCCGCGAGCTCCATAAAATTATTTCCCCGCGCTTCTTTCTCCCGTATCGCGCGCGCTTCGCTCCAGCCGAGGGCGACATGACACATCATCCAAATCGGATACTCGTGGCTCACGATCAAAATGTTTTTCCCGTCGTACTTTTTTTCGCAGTCTTTGAAAAACTCCGCAATCCGGGCACGAACGTCCCGCAGGGATTCTCCCCCGCCCTCTGGCCGCACGGCAAAGCGGGCTTCATAGGTTGGAAACAGCTCTCTATATTTTTTATCGTGGCACCCCGAGAGCGAACCGAGGCGGATTTCCCGTATGCGCTCGTCGAAAAAAAGTTTTTTGATCCCCAGCGCCTCAGCCACAAAATGAGCGGTTTCTTTCGTGCGAGTAATATCCGATGCCGCGATCAGGTCAATTTTTTGCTTTGCCCGCCCAAGCTCCCACGCGAGTTTCTTTGCCGACTGGTGAATCTGCGCCTTGCCTCTTGGCGTGAGATGAAAATTCTTCTTGCCCTGCCCCGCGTCAATAATGTCTTTAACATTGCTCTCCGCTTCGCCGTGGCGCATGACCCAGTAGCGGTTTTTGGACCCGCCCGCCCGCGCGCTTAACTCATCCAAACCGCCGATAACCTCCGTGGCCGCGCATGTGCCGCACTCCCAGATCGGAAGCGGCGCGCCCCAAAACCGCTCCCGCGAGAGATTCCAGTCTTTCGCCTCGCGCAACCACTCGCCGAAGCGGCCGTCTTTCATGTGCGAGGGAATCCAGTTGATTTTTTTGTTTTGCGCGGAGAGCTTGCGACGGAGCGCGCTCATGCCGATAAACCACGAATTGCGGGCGTAGTAGAGCACCGGCGTGCCGCACCGCCAGCAGTGCGGATACTCGTGCGTGAAAGATTCGGTGCGTAGAATGCGGAACGTGGAATGTAGATAGTCGAGAATCTTTTTCTCGGTGTCTGGATTTTTTCGCTCGCCCTCGACAATCGACAAACCCGCTAAACCTTCGGGCACCTCGTTTGTAAATTTCCCTTCCTCGTCTACGGTGTGGCGCTGCGGCAAGCCGACTTTTTTGCCGAGTTCATAATCATCCTCACCATACATCGCCGCCACATGCACCACGCCCGTGCCGTCGGTGGTCGTCACAAAATCAGCGGGGTAGATTTTGTATGCCTTTTTGTTTTTGAGCGAGGGGACGCTAAAGAGCGGCTCGTATTCGAGGCCTACCAACTCACCGCCGCTGAAGGTTTTGATCACGTCAATTTTTTCCGCCGGATTGTTAAACACCGCGCCAACCCGCTCGCGCGCGAGAATGAAAACATCGTCCGACCCGTGAGCGCGAACTGCTTGGTACTTAATTTTCTCCCCCACCGCGAGCGCCACGTTCCCGGGCAATGTCCACGGCGTCGTCGTCCAAGATAAGACGTATAAATTTTCCCCTTGAATATTTTTGATTTTTTCCGCCAGAGGCGGATCCGCCTTTGGCGGAGATTTTTGATTTTTGATTTTGAACCTCACATACGCCGACGTATCCGTCGTCTCTTTGTACCCCTGCGCCAGCTCGTGTGACGAGAGCGCCGTCCCGCACCGCGCGCACCACGGCACCACTTTGTGGCCTTTGTAGAGCAGTTTTCGATCGGCTATGCGCCGCAGAGTCCACCAGATTGACTCAATGTACTCTGGAGCATACGTCACGTAGGCATTTTTCAGGTCGAGCCAGTAGCCGATCCGCTCGGTAAGTTGTTCCCATTCGTTTTTATAGAGCCACACGTTTTCTTTCGCCTTCTCGTTGAACGCCTTGATGCCTACCCGCTCGATGTCTTTTTTTGATTTCAGCCCAAGCGCTTTTTCGGCGGCAATCTCAACCGGAAGCCCGTGCGTGTCCCACCCCGCGCGGCGCGGAACGTAAAACCCCGCCATGGATTTGTACCGGAGAATTATGTCTTTCACCACCCGCGCGAGGACGTGGTGAATTCCGGGCCGCCCGTTTGCGTACGGAGGGCCTTCGTAAAACACGAAGGTTTTTTTGCGGTCGTTTGTTTTCCGCTTCTCTACGCTTTTCTCAAAAACATGTTTCGATTTCCACAACGCCAAGATTTCTTCTTCGCGCTCGGGAAGGTTGAATTCGCCCTCGGCCTCAGATTTCTCAACACCGTACTTTTTCATTTGCAAAAATTATCCCTATATGCATACGCAAGAACAGAGACATCATCTGCCCCAGATTGACCCTCGAGTATGCTTTTTACATCGTATCCTTCTTCGCGCAAAGCAATAGCCGGAATGCGCCCTATGTTCTCATCGAGCAGAAGCT
>CAYJRG010000005.1:0-2060 GCA_964372585.1 uncultured Candidatus Saccharibacteria bacterium | reverse complement strand
CAAGAATATCTTCTTTTGCAAGGTGCGGGTAATTCGTGAGAATCTCTTTCGCTGGAACACCCTGTGCCAGCTGGCGCAAAATCAGCTGGACGGTGATGCGAGTGCCCTTAATCACGGGCTTTCCAACCATTACGCGTGGATTTATCTCTATACGGTTTTGAATATTTTGAGCGATTTTTTTCATGGCTTGTTTTTGTTGTTTTCAGTGTATCTTTTTTGCAGGCACTATGCAACCTCCGCGTTGTAACACTGCTCGCAATAAATTATCTCCGGCCTCTCGGGAGCGTATGAAGTTTCAAATTCGTTGGGGCAGGGCGAGTTGCCGTGGAAATGGGCGGCGGTGTTTTTGTATTCACCCTCTTGATGCTTAACACTTGATACCTGACACATACATCGCCGATGCCACAGCTTGAGTGGATTCCGCAGTTTGAACCGCGCCTCATGCCGACATCTCTCGCACGCGCGCGGGAGGGCGATGCCGTGATGCTTCAAAAATTGCAATTCTTGCGGGAGTATCCGGTACACCTTGCCGCACTGGGCACAGCTGATTATTTCGTTCGTGATCGAATCCGGTGTTTCTGCAACGTCGTCGGGCACATCTTTTGCCGCCATGGTTGGTGTATACGGAGATGGGTCGGGGTCGCGCCACGCGTATCCCCTCTCCTCGGCTTCTTCTTTTGTGAGCGGAAAATATTCTCCGGCAATGGTTTCGTTGTAGGCAAAGGGAGAAATTTCTATTGGGAAAAATTCGCCGTAGCGATAGGCCCTCCCCTTTTTGTCGGTGTACGGCATCTCGCTCATCTGGGCGATGATTTTCGGCACGAGTGCTTTGTATTCGGTTTCGGTGTATTGTTTGTTTAAGATACAGAATTGTTTTTTGCCAAGGGCGATGGATCCAAAAAGCGACGAGGAATTATGACAAGAATCGACATACTGGCATTCCGCCATCGCGTCCCCGAACGAAGCAAACCAAGTATTATAACTGTCATACCCGGCCATTAAAACCTCACATATCAATTCTGCCTTTCCACCTCCAAAAACATCGTAAGCATCGCTTGAATAACTTAGACGGCTTGACCACTTTGCATTTTCGTCTTCATAGGAATCGAAGCAGTAGATTGCATTTTTTGAATTATTGATATTATCCCCACTACAGCCCGTCGACTTTCTGATACTTGCGAATTTATGGAGCGATCTGCGCATAAGCTCCCTGTGTTCGTTTTTAAATTCTTGAATCACCGAACCCATTCCGATAAATATTTTTTTAACTTCTCCGGCGTATGATTCTCGGTTGTACTGCTTGTTTCGAATGACAAATTGTTTATTTCTTAAGTTCGAACTCATGAAGCAATTTTGGCAATTCACGCAATCAAAAAGAAATGACGACTCGATGCACTCGCGAGATCGAACAAGAAATGCGCAATTATTGTTTTTAGACCCGTCTACCACCTCGTAGCATTGTTCGGAATCTTGAATATTCAGACAATCAAAAATATCCCTGCTCTTATCCACAAAGCGGGAGTAATAAATATTTTCGGACCCGCCAGTAACCGATTGCGAGAGGTAAGCGTTTTTTGCTCCTGCGGAAATGTTTGAGTAATCGGAATTTATGTTCGTTCTTATGTGTATTATCCCAAGACGCGGCACTGCTTCCATCAGTTCCCAAAACTGCGCGAAGAACGGTTTATTCCAGTCATACTCGCGGCCGTATTTCATCGGGTCCCAGTTGTCCGAATACCAACATTCTTTGCAGTAGACCTTGAAGGGCTTGCCCGGCGAATACATTGAGATAAATTTTTTCCCGCACAGATCGCACACGTCTTTGTACAAACTCCGCTCATTCCTGAAGCTCATCCTCCTCTGCAAGCGGCACTCCGGGCACCACAAGGGCGGCGGGACGTTTATTTTTTCGTAAAACGCAAAGTCGTCTGGTTCAATGGTGAACGATGCTCTGCAATTCTGACAGGTTTTTTGTTCGTTGCTAGGCATTGGATTGCGGGGCTCCGACCCCGAAGGGCGTCGGAGCCCCGACTAGAACCCATCTCAAAAATATCTCAAGA
>CAYJRG010000004.1:11532-14866 GCA_964372585.1 uncultured Candidatus Saccharibacteria bacterium | reverse complement strand
GCGCGCTCTGGTTCTCGCAGGGGAGGGGGAAATTCCGGCGCGGTAATTTCGGAAAAGACAAACTCAAACCGGAAAAAGGCGGAGCCGGCGCGGGAAAAAAATTCCGCAGAGAGAAAAATCTCGACATCCGTTTCTGGGAGCGGCGAACGCGGCACGGCTTCCGTGTCGGGGAGCGCGCCCGTAGAACATCCGCCGACGGTGAGGCGAGAGTGTGTATTTGGATCGGCCATTCCTCCAACTCGCGATGTTGTTTTGAATGAACTTGCGTGGATGGGCTCGCCGGGGCGGGGGGGCGAGTCGGCGGGGGCCTCTGCGAATAACGAATGGATCGAGCTCAAAAATAATTCGGGAAACCGCGTGGATCTCTCCGGGTGGAAAATTATAGACGCGTCGGGACGGTTTGGTATTTCTTTTGAATCGGGCGACGCGATAAGAGGAAATTCTTTTTACCTTCTCGAGCGCGGGGACGACGGTTCTGCCTCCGCGCGCGCGGACAAAATTTATTCCGGCTCGCTCTCGAACTCCGGCATGCGAGTCGGGATTTTTAACGGCGAGTGCGCGCTGGTTGACGAGATCAACGCGGAGGGCGGCTGGCCGGGCGGGGACAATGAAACGAAACAGACGATCGAGAGAAATGCGGACATCGCCGCGTGGCACACGAGTGCCGCGCCGGGCGGCACGCCCGGCGCGGCGAATTCCTCCCCGCCGCCCGCTACGGTTTCTCTCGCCCCGGTATCAAGCACGCCGCCCGCTTCGCCGACAAACATTCCAACCTCAACCGCAAACACCGTTTCGATTTCCCGCTACGGCATCCGTGTTTCTCTCGAGGGGAATGGGGCGGGGGTGGTTACCAGCAATCCTTCAGGCATCTCGTGCGGTTCCGATTGCGCGGAGGATGTTCAGGACGGGACGCGGGTTGTTTTTACCGCGGTTCCGGCTTCAAGCTCTGTTTTTGAGAGCTGGTCTGGAGCGTGCAGTGGCACGGGGGCTTGTTCCGTGTCGGTTGCCGCCGCCGTTTCCCTTACTGCCCGGTTTCGCCTTATTCCGCCGGCAAATCCGGTTGCGCCGCCCGCTTCTTCGACGCCCAATGCGCCCGCGACGGGCCCCGGGCAGGCGCACCTTTTTATAGCGGAGGTTCAGATCGCTGGCGCTTCGACAACAAACGACCTTATAAAGGTATACAATCCTACCGGAGTCGCTCTCGATATAAGCGGCTGGAGATTAAAGAAAAAGACGAGCTCGGGAAACGATTCTTCGGTGCGTATGTTTCCGGCGGGGAGTGCGATTGCCGCGCGCGGATATTTCGTGTGGGCGAACTCCGAGGGCGATTTTGCCGCGAGAGTCGGAGCGAATGAGGCGAGCACCCAGACGCTCGCCGGAGACACAAGCGTCGCGCTTTTTGATTCAAATTATGTTTTAGTGGATGCTGTTGCGTGGGGCACGGGACACACAAACCCGTATGTCGAGGGGTCGGCGTATCCGGAAAATCCGAAGGTGAATAAAGTGTTGTCGCGGAAAATTGCGGGCGGCGAAATGCAGGACACGCAAAACAACGCGGCGGATTTTGAAATAAGGTAAACCGACAAATGACTTACGACTTACAACTAATGACAAAAGGAAAGTGGAACTATGAATAAAAACACCTCGTGGGGCAGGGCGGCGGAGTGGTATAAAAAACTGTTGAGCGAAGAGGGAACGTATCAGCGCGATCTGATTTTGCCAAACCTTCTCCGCGTGCTTGAGATCAAAAAAGGGGAGACGGTTCTCGATCTCGGGTGCGGGCCTGGATTTTTTGCGGCGGAGTTTGCCCGTCGCGGAGCGAGGGTGATTGGCGTTGATGTGTCACCGGCGATGGTCAGCGTTGCTGAGAAAAATTCGCCAAAAGAAATTATGTATCGCGTGGCGCCGTCCGACAAACTCGGATTTATAAAAACCGGAAGCGTGGACAAAGTTGTGCTCGTGCTTGCGCTCCAAAATATCGAGCGGCTCTACGAAACCATTGTGGAGTGCGCGCGGGCGCTCAAGCTCGGCGGAAAATTGTTTGCGGTCTTGAGCCATCCCGCGTTCCGCGTGCCTAAATCGTCGAGTTGGGGGTGGGATGTGGAAAACAAAATTCAGTTTCGCCGGATTGATGAATACATGTCCGACGCGAAAGTAAAAATACAAATGCACCCGGGCGATGCGCCGGACGATTTTACGCTCTCGTTCCACCGGCCGTTTCAAGTGTATTTCAAAGCCCTTTCGAAAGCGGGCTTTGCGGTTGATGTGCTCGAAGAATGGATTTCGCACAAAAAAAGCCAGTCCGGCCCGCGCGCACGGGCCGAAGACAAAGCGCGGAAGGAAATACCGCTCTTTTTATTACTGGGGGCGGTGAAAATAGGAGTTAGGAATTAGTGATTAGGAAAATGAGACTTCATAGATTTTTCGGAAATTTCGATTTCGGGAGCGGAAAAATTTCTGTTTCCGATGCCGAGCTTGTCGGGCAGTGGCGGGATGTGCTCCGGCTTATTGCAGGCGATGAAATTATTTTGTGCGATGGGAACGGCAACGATGCCCGTGCGCGGATAATTTCTCTCGGTAAACATTCCGCCGAGGTTGAGATTCTTGGCGTTTCAAAAAATAAAAACGAGCCGGAGCGGGCCGTTACGCTTTATCTTTCGATTTTGAAAGGAGAACATTTCGAGCTTGCGGCGGAGAAGGCAACGGAACTTGGTGTGTTGAGGATTGTTCCGATCATCGCGGAGCGGACGGTGAAGTCGAATCTCCGCACTGATCGCATTCGAAAAATTATTCGGGAAGCGGCCGAGCAGTCGGGGCGTGGAGTTGTGCCTGAGCTCGGGGAGTCGGTTCCGCTCAAGGGCGCTCTCCTTGAAGCCGCGAAAAATAACGACGCCAATTTCTTTTTCCATCTCGGCGGTGAGGAAATTAAAACTTTCGCAGGCGAAAAATTCGGCTCCGCGGGAATTTTCATCGGCCCCGAGGGCGGCTGGACGGAATCCGAGGTCGCGCTCGCCAAACAATCGGAATGCACCATCACCTCGCTCGGAAAACTAATCCTCCGCGCAGAGACCGCAGCGATCGCGGCAACATATTCGGTTCTGAATATCTAAAAATTTTATGATTGGGTTTTCACCACCCGCCGCTCGAGCCGCCTCCGCCGGAAGACCCGCCGCCAAAGCCGCCGAATCCTTTACCGCCGCCAAATCCCGATCTCCCGCCCGCCCACCATGGAATGTGCCCGCGCAGTTTTCCCTGTTCATAGCCCCGCGAGACCATATAGTCGAAAAGCAGTCCGAGGGGGATGAGCGCCGCGATTGCGATAATTCCCGCGTAG
>CAYJRG010000004.1:8372-11522 GCA_964372585.1 uncultured Candidatus Saccharibacteria bacterium | reverse complement strand
GCCAACGATGCCGATCACGGCGCCGATCACGCCTCCGAGCACGCCGCCCGCCCACCACGATTTTGATCGCGCGAGAATGCTCGAGAGCCAGAGCGGGACGATAAAAAGAAGCGAGGCGAAGAATTCGAAATTGTTGCCCGCGCCCGATGAGGGTCGCTCACTATTTTGATTTTCCGATGGAACGTATTCTCCTTGTGTCGCGCCGATGATTTTGTCTGCGGCGCTGTCGAGGCCCGCGTAGTAATCGCCCGTTTGGAATGCCGGCTTCATCACATTTTGAATGATCCAAAAACTCTGCGCGTCGGTGAGCGCGCCTTCGAGTCCGTAGCCGACCTCAATGCGCATCTGCCGGTCGTCGCGGGCGACGAGGATGAGCGCTCCGTTGTCTTTGTCTTGCTTGCCGATTTTCCAGTCTTCAAAAAGTTTGACGGCAAAATTTTCTATCGTGTCGCCCTTGAGACTCGGGATTGTTGCGACGGCGATTTCGTTTCCACTCTCGCGCTCAAAAGAAACCAGCTTTGCTTCAAGGGCCGCTTTTTGATCCGCGCCGAGCATGCCGGCGAAGTCGTTTACGAACCCCGCCGGAGCGCCCGGGTTGTAGTATGCGAATGAAATGAGCGGAGCGAAGAGAGCGTGCGCGGCAAGAGCCGCGCACGCCGCGAGAAAAATAAAAAATCTAGAGCATGTTTCTAGTCTTCCCGAGGCGGACATGCGGTTCGGAGGGGGTTTGCGGAGCGACGGCGAACGCAACTTCAGCCGTTTTTTCAGCAGAAAAAACGGCGTACCCGGAGAAACGCATGCCTGCCGAAGGGTTTTTGACATGCATACCTTAGAACCCAACTTTCGGAGCATTTTCGGCACCCGTAGCGGCTTCGAAATACGTTCGTTCCGTGAAGCCGAACAGTGTCGCTACGATGCTCGACGGAAACGTTTTTGTTTTGATATTGAAGACACGCACTGCGTTGTTATACCTTTGCCGCTCCACGCTGATTCTGTTTTCTGTTCCTTCGAGCTGGGCCTGGAGCGTTTGCATGTTTTCGGATGACCGAAGCTGGGGATAATTTTCAACGATGACCAAAAGGCGGCCGAGGGTGGATTCAACTTGGTTTGCCGCCGCGACTTTGCCTTCGGGAGACGTGGCCCCGCTGTAGCGGGTGCGCGCTTCGGCGAGATCGCCGAAGATTTTTTGCTCTTGCTTCAAAATGCCCTGCACGGCGGCGACGAGATTCGGAATCAAGTCGAATCGCCGCTGGTACTGCGTTTCCACCTGCGCCCACTGGCCGTTGATTGCTTCGTTTGCGCGGACGAAACTGTTGTACGTTCCGAACAGGTAGAACACGCCGAGAAGCACCACGACGCCGACCGCTATGAGTATTTTGTTTTTTGTATTCATATGTTGAGATTATAGCATAGTTGGGTGTGCAAGCAAATTCGAAGTGCTATCATGGAAGTGGAAAAATTCTCCGCGGCGGGATAGGATTCATCTCATGCCCGCCAATTTTTCGGTTCTCAAGCAATCTAAAAAGAGCCGCGCGCGGCTCGGGATTTTGAAAACTTCGCACGGCGAGGTTGAGACGCCATCTCTTGTGCCGGTTGCGACGCAGGCGGCGGTGAAAACTTTGACGAGCGAGCAGGCGCAGTTGGCTAATTGCCAATTGCTTATAGCAAATACGTTTCATTTGCATTTGAAGCCGGGCGAGACCGTTGTTAAAAAAGCCGGTGGGCTTCACAAGTTCATGAACTGGCGACGGCCGCTGATGACCGACTCCGGCGGATTTCAGGTTTTTAGCTTGGGGTTTGGGCGGGACTTGCAGGTAGGGAAGGTGTTGAAATTTTTCCCGGGCGAGGGCAAAGACGCGGCTCGCGTGCACGAAGGCGCCCAGCCGAAGTCGGTGCGGATCACCTCGGAGGGTGTAGAATTTACCTCGCCGCTCGACGGCAAAAAACTTTTCATCGGCCCGCGCGAGTCTATCGCGATTCAGGAAAAACTCGGCGCGGACATTATGTTTGCGTTCGACGAATGCACGCCGCCGCTCTCGACGCGCGAGTATGTTGAATCTGCGCTCCGGAGAACGCATCGGTGGGCAAAAATTTGTGTTGAGGTGAAGCGCACCCCTTCGACTTCACTCCCTCGACAAGGCTCGGGACAGGTCAGGGCGGCCGGGCCGCAGGCTTTGTTCGGAATCGTGCAGGGCTCGCGCTATAAAGATTTGCGGGAAAAGAGCGCGAAGTTTATACACTCGCTTGGGTTTGATGGCTTCGGCATTGGCGGTGACCTTGGTCATTCGAAAAAAACAACCCACGATATCATCTCGTGGGTTTTGCCGCATCTTGATGTGCGAAAGCCACGGCATTTGCTTGGCATCGGCAAGCTCGAAGACATTGAAGCGGTTGTGAAAAGCGGCATTGACACCTTCGACTGCACCGTGCCCACGCACTACGCTCGGCGGGGGATTGCGTTCACTCGAGGCGGGGCGCTTGATCTCGGCAAAGCTGTTTTTCTCCGCGACAAAAAGCCGCTTGATCCGACCTGCGGGTGTCCTACCTGCGCGGGCTACCGCCGGAATTACATCGCGCACCTCATTCGCGCGAAGGAATCCACCGCCGGCACGCTCCTTACGATGCACAACCTTTATTTTTTTAACTCATACATCACGAGCGTCCGCGAAAAAATCAAACATGGGAAATTATAATTATCACTTCCAATCCAAATCGAAATCGAGGTCTTATGGGACTAATTCGGCCGAATAAGGGATATAAGTGGATGGCGCACGACATGGTGGCGTGGTGGTGGAAAAAGTGAAAAAGATGTTACAATCAAATCAATGAAAGAGTTGTATCGAATTCTGCGGGTATTGGGGAATAAGCGGCGGCTCGCGATTTTGAAATACCTGAAAAAAGCAAAAGAGGCGTCGGTTGGGGATATCGCCAAGGAAATAAATCTTTCATTCAAGGCGACATCGAGACACCTCGGAATTCTGACGGCATTTGATATTTTAGATAAGGAACAGCGCAGTCTTATGGTGTTTTATAAATTATCGAGCACCATGCCCGCTTCCGCGAGACACGCCCTTTGTCTGTTTTGAATTATAGTTTTCAATTCCTTATATCCCTAATTCGGCCGAATAATGTATCTAAGGAATATACTGA
>CAYJRG010000004.1:0-8362 GCA_964372585.1 uncultured Candidatus Saccharibacteria bacterium | reverse complement strand
TACATGCTAGAAGCAACATATGCTGAACAAACTGAATATACTGAATTCTTGGTGTGTTGGTATAATGAAACGCATGGCTATGGATACTATGGTTGCAAATCCGGTGCGAATGACAACGGGGTATGTGATGCGCCGCGCGCGGCAGGTTTCGATTAATCTTGAGCGGGTTCAAGAGATCGCGCGCGAGTGGGTGAGGAAAAAAGTGCGGCCGCCGCGGTGGCAGAATTTTTTTCATCTCGAGCGGGCGGACGACAAAACGTTCCTTGTCTATCTTATAATTCTCGACAGTCTTAACTTCTGTTTTTGGAATACGGACAAGAAGCGGAAATGGAAATTTTCTCATGAGCGCAAGGCGCACTCCGGTTATTTTGGGCTCGCGCTGGCGCTCAAGGTTTGGTTTGAGGGACATCCTGACAAGGCGAATTTTGAACACCTCTCAAAAATTTCATTGCGGGAGTTTTGCGCCATATTGCAGGGCGGCGCGGGATTATTGTTTTTGAAAAAACGCTGGGAAATCGTGCAAGAAGTGAGCCGCGTGTTTGTAAAAAAATACGGCGGGGACCCGGTTCGGTTTGCGCGGAAAGCCCGAGGAAAGTTTTCCCGTCTCGTGCCGCAGATTGCCCGCGAGCTACCGTCGTTTAACGACGCCGCCGTCTATGAAGGCAAGAAAATTTGGCTCTTGAAGCGCGCGCAGATTTTGGCGGGGGACATCTGGGGCGCATTCCGCGGCAGGGGTGTTGGGAAATTCAGCGACCTTGATTACCTTACGGCGTTTCCCGACTACAAACTTCCCCAGATTTTGCGCGAATGGGGCGCGCTTCGATACTCCGCGGCCCTTCGGCGAAAAATTAAAAACAGAGTCCTGATTTCCGCCGGCTCGAAGGCCGAGGTTGAAATTCGCTCCGCAACCGTGCAGGCGGTGGAATTTTTAAAACGCGCCCTTCTTCGCCACGGCATTGCGCTCGCCGCGTGTCGCATAGACTGGATTTTATGGAACGAATCGAAGCGAGTTGAACCGCCCGCGCCACACCATCTTACAAAAACGATTTTTTATTGAAGTAATCGCGGTTTTTCTCTATACTTACCATAGGCTTCGGAATTTCCCGAGGCGTTTGAGAAAGGCAAGTCTATGTGTAATGAAACATGGGGGGCGCGTGCTGCCCGCGCGACGAGAACTGTGAACACCGCCTCGTGTTGGGAATGCGCGGTTCGCAAGATTGAGTTTGCGCCGGTGGAGGAGGCGACGGTTCTTCTTTTGTTTAACGGCATGCCGGGCATTACCGTTTCCGGCGCCACGGTCGCGTTTGAATCGGCGCGCGTGAGGCAAACATTTGGGGATACGGATAACCTCAAGATTTTTGTCGGATCTCGCGCCACTCCGTTTATCTTTCCGCATGCATCAATCGTGAAGATTTTCGATGATGACGGAATCGTTTGGCGGAGGTTTGATTAAGCATGGTGAATAAGCGCTTCCTAAAAAATCGCCGCCCTCTCAACAGAAGAGGGCGGTTACGTTCGTTGCCGAACGCGATTTTTCCGGGCTCGGATTTCGTCCCGCGCGACCGCCGCGCAACCAATGATGACGAACAGAGCGAACCCGACGAGAACCGTGACAGAAAGCACAAGCGATACCGTTGACCAAAAGTCTAAATCCATAACAATCTCCTTTGGTTTGATGTTAAACTGGTTTGATGTTAAACCTCAACTGCCTTAAGTATACACTATTTGGTCGTGTTACAATAGAGCTATAAAGGCCGAGGCTTTATAAACCAAAATACTATGAAACATTACGTTTGCGCTGGAGAATGCCGCGGGGTTTCCGATGTGCCGAAGGCGTGTGAAGCGTTTGGGTGTCACAAGAGGGGGAAGCCCTTGGTTTCTTGCGAGTGCCGAGACGAGAAGCACGGAGCGGCGCTCGAGAAGAAGGAGGGAGGAGTCCCAGATAGAAATAAAACGTGAGGAGGTCTGTCGGACGGCAACGCTCGGAGCGGGAAATTGTTGCCGTTCTCCACAACATTCGGAGCGCGCATAACGTCGGCTCGATGTTTCGAACTGCCGATGGGGCGGGCGTCGGAAAAATGTATGTGTGCGGCATCACGCCCTCGCCGCTTGACCGTTTTGGCAGGGCGCGGCCGGATTTTTTGAAGGTGTCGCTCGGGGCGGAAAAGTTTGTCGCGTGGGAAAAAGCGGCGAGCGTGGTTCAGGTGATTAAAAAACTCAAGGCGGAGGGGTTTATGATTTTCGCGGTTGAGCAGAATAAAAAGTCCGTTCCGTATTTTTCCCCGCGCGCCCGCCGCGGGCGCGCGGGGAAGGTCGCCCTCATTGTGGGCGCGGAGACGCGCGGCTTGCCGCCGTCAATTTTGAAACTCGCGGATGAAATTTTGGAAATCCCGATGCGCGGAAAGAAGGAGTCGCTCAATGTGTCGGTTGCCTTCGGGGTGGTGGCGTACACACTAAATCAAAAATCAAATATCAAAGATTAAAAATAAGATTCGCGGGTTGCAAACCAAATGACAAAAAAGGAGCGCTCGGATTTCCGTGCGCTCCCCGTGATGTTTTATTGATTGATGGGACCCATCAGACAACTTTCGCCTGACCCCCGCATTGTGTTTCAAGGAACTGCTTTCCATGGCCGAATTCCGTGTTGATCGGTTTTCCTGCCGCGCAGAGCGGGCATGGATCACTTGCGTTCGCCGCCCACGACTCGAGCGTCACATCAAGGACGGCAAATAACTTCGGAACGCCGCCGACGTTGTCTGGGGTTACGCCGCCGCGGTTGCAGATTGCCGCAACCGCAAGGGGGTACCCACCCGCCGCGCGGACTGCTTCGACAACTGATTCGGCGGATCCGCCTGTTGTGAGGATGTCGTCCACTACAAGCACCCGTCTTCCCTTCGCGAGTTTGTCGTAGCCCCGTCCTAGAGCAAATTTCGGTTCTCGGGGGATGGCTGATTTTTCGCGTTCGGCATAGACTGCGAGTACTTCGTTTCCGTCGAGTTTGCCGAGCCAGTGCGCTGTCCATTGCACGAGGGGAATGGATGCCACTGCCGGACCTGCGATAACCCCGATTCCTTGACCTAGAAATTTTTGGGCGATCGCCTTGCCGAAGGCGCAGATGTCGGTTGGGTGCGGCGAAATCATGTCTTTCGCCACGTAGACCGAACCGTGTCTTCCTGACGTGTACACGAAGTGATTGTTCGTGAGTACCGCTCCGAGTTGTGCGAGTCTTATTTTTGCTTGATCTTGTGTCATAACTTTCCCTTTCGGTGTTGATGGTTTTGGTTTATGCCGCGGCTTTGAGCGCCTCGGCAATTTCTTGAACGATTCGCTTTGCGGCAACCGCAGGATCTGGGTCTTTGTAGATCGGCGAGCCCACGACGAGTTCATCTGAGTTCCCCACAATGATTGCGTTTGTGGGCGTGTCCAGGCGTTTCTGATCTCCTGCATCTGCGCCGAGTGGCCTGATGCCCGGAGTGACGATCCGGAATTTTGGCCCGCATGCCTTCCGGATGAGTGGAGCTTCGTGAACCGATGCCACAACTCCGTCGAGGCCGGCTGTCTGCGCGGCCCGTGCGAGCGAGAGAACGAGATGTTCCATCCGGTCCTTTTTGTGAGTCTCGAATTGGGCTGCGTCGCTAAATGAGACATCGGGGAAGATGCCGAGCGCGACGAGGCTGTCATAGTCTTGCGATGTGAGTACGGTGACGCCGATGACGAAAGGGTTTTGGATTTCGCCTTGATGCGATTCCATCGAGGCATTTACCGCCGCCTCTTTTGCTTTTCTCATCATTTCGATTCCGCCGGAGCAGTGGACGTTGATCATACCCACGTTCATCCGCGCCACGTTGCCGACAGCCGCCGCGACCACATCGGGCGTGTTGTGGTATTTAAGGTCAACGAACACGTTGTTAACGCCGATGTAATGCATAGCTCTGATTGTTTGCCGTACGCCGACCGAATCAAGGATGACTGGGCCGAGTTTTATTCTCCCAACATGAGGAGCGACCAAGCGAGTGATTTTCTCCGCCTTGTCCCAGTCGGGGATGTCGAGGGCGAATGTGAGTTTCTGTCGTGCGAGTTGAAGTAATCTATCAGTCATAACTTTTCTGCCTTGTTAAGTTTTCAGTGAACTGGTGTTTACGTAGCTTATGCTCCTTGCCGTGTTTGTGTCAATCGTAATTCAGTCGTGCTGTCCGAAAACCTCTCTCTTTGTCATTGCGAGCCGCAGGCGAAGCAATCTAGAGTCTATGAGTTCTAGATTGCCGCGTCGCGGACTCCTCGCAATGACGAAGTATTGGGAAATCAAGATTTCCGAAAGGTACCGCTTTTTTCGAGTGTTTGGTTTCAAACCTGATATAATCCACCCATGGGCAAGCGAATTTTTGGATTTAACCGCAACGTATTTTTTCTGGGGCTCGTGAGTTTCTTCAACGACTTCTCTGCGGAGATGGTGCAGTCGGTGATGCCTGTTTTTTTGACTGTCACGCTCGGCGCGTCTGCGGCGCTTGTGGGTATGCTCGAGGGGGTTGCGGATGCTTTGGCGAGCACGCTTAAAGTTTTTTCCGGATGGTTTTCCGACAGGATCGGCAGGCGGAAACTTCCGGCGGTGCTTGGCTACACGCTCTCGGTCGGCGTGCGACCGTTTCTCGCGCTCGCGACAACTTTTTCTCAAGTATTTTCTTTGCGAATCATTGATCGCGTCGGCAAAGGCATGCGCGACGCGCCGCGGGACGCCTTAATTTCCGAGTCAATCGAGCCGTCAGAGTTTGGAAAGTCGTTCGGCCTGCACCGCGCGCTCGACACGCTCGGCGCCACCGTGGGGCCGCTTGCGGCATTTTTTCTTTTGCCGCTCTTGGGTCAGAGTTATCAGAAATTGTTTTTGGTGGCGTTTGTGATTGGTCTCGGCGCGATCGCGAGCTTCGCGTTTGTGGACGACAAACGAGTTTCTGCGCCGCGCGTTGGCGGCGACACCCGCGCCCCGACCGTGAAGTCGGAATCCCGACTCAACGTCGGGACGGTCGGGGCGCCGGCGAATCCGCCGGCGAATCCGCGCGCCCAAGAGGGCGCGCGGCTCGACGCGCATCTTTTGAAGCGGAACAGGGCGTTCATCCGGATGGTCTGTTCGGTCTTTATTTTCGGTTTAGGCGCGCTCCCGATTGTCCTCTTGCTTCTCAAAGCCAAGGAAGTCGGCCTCCCGGGCGGAAGTTTGCCGCTCGTGTATTTTATCTATAGCTTGTCGTTTGTCTTGGGCTCGGTTCCCCTCGGAAGACTCGCCGACAAGATCGGCGAGGGAAAAGTCATTGCGGGAGGATTTGCGGTTGCCGTTCTTGCCTATCTCGGGCTTGCGGGGACGCACGACCTCGTGCTCACTATTTTACTCTTCGCGCTTTTGGGTGTGTATGCCGCCGCGACCGACGGCGTGGAGCGATCTTTTGCGGCAAAGCATTTAAGTTCCGATGTCCTTGCGGCTGGGCAGGGGTTTTTGAATATGGCGGTCGGTTTCTCGTCACTTGTTGCCGGCGTTGTCGGAGGATTTCTGTGGACGCGTTTTGGATCGGCCGTCGCGCTCGACTATGCCGGAGCGGCATCTCTCGTCGGACTCGCGCTTTTTATGTACACAGACAGAACAATTCTGGGGTTTTTCACAAATCATGATTAGAAAACGCCCCATGCTATTTTTCATCGTGTTTGTCGTCTGCGTCGGAGGGATGCTCTTTGGTTTGTATGCGTTTTTCGGCAGACCCAATTCCGGGTTTCGTTCGGCGCGTGTTTCGGTTGGCGGCGCGGTGTTCAAGGCCGAGATTGCGGACACCGCCCTTGCTCGGACGCGCGGGCTCTCGGGGCGAGACAGCTTGCCCGCGGACGGCGGCATGCTTTTTATTTTTCCGAGTCCCGGCGCGAACGGATTTTGGATGAGGGATATGAAGTTTCCGATTGACATTATCTGGATTCGCGACGCCTCATCTTCCCGCGCGTTGCCAGGCAACGCGCGGGAGGGCACCGTCGTCGGCATTACAGAACATGCGATACCCGAGCCGGGGAAGCCCTTGTGGAAACTTGAACTGTATTACCCGCCTGATAATGTTGACACAGTGCTCGAGGTGAATGCGGGGACGGCGAAGAAGTATGGGCTTCAGATGGGGGATCGTGTTACAATAGAGGTATTATGAAAAAAACATCAAAAAAGGTTCGCGTTGGTTTGAACGGGTTTGGGAGAATCGGGCGGGCGTTCTTGAAGGTCGCTTCCGGGCGGCCGGAGATTGAGGTTGTTGCGGTAAACGACTTGGGCGACATAAAGAATATGGCGTATCTTTTGAAATACGACAGCGTGTATGGCAGGGCGCGGACTGGCACGGACTTTACGCAGATAGACGCGGACGAGGAAAATTCGACCATAATTATTGACGGCAAGAAAATAAAATTCTTGAGCGAGAAAGAACCCGCAAGATTGCCGTGGAAAGAATTGGCGGTTGATGTGGTTGTGGAGTCCACCGGGTTTTTTACGAGCTATGAGAAAGCAAAAGTGCATCTCGACGCGGGAGCGAAGCGGGTCGTCATCAGCGCTCCTTTTAAAGAGGAGCGCTCGCAGACCAACGCGGACGCAACGCGGACGGGTTCGACACGCTCACCGCAGGCTGACGCAGAAGCAGAAGGAGCGACTATATTAATGGGTGTTAATGAAGAAAAAATGAAAACGTGCAAAATTACCTCGAACGCATCCTGCACGACGAACGCGGGAAGCCCGCTCATCGCGATACTCGACGAAAAAATTGGGATCGAAAAAGCGATTTTAAATACCGTGCATGCGTATACTGCGAGCCAGGCGATTGTAGACGCGCCAAACAAGAAAGATTTTCGCGAAGGCCGCGCGGGCGCGCAAAATATCGTGCCGTCCTCGACCGGCGCGGCGATTGCGACCACGAAGGCGTATCCATCGCTTGCCGGAAAATTCGATGGCATATCGATTCGCGTGCCGGTAGTTGCCGGATCGATTGCGGACATCACATTCATCGCGAAGCGCGAAACGTCCAAAGAAGAAGTGAACAAGATTTTGAAAATCGCCGCCGGTTCCGCGCGCTGGAAAAATATTTTTGCAGTTACAGAAGAGCCGCTTGTTTCGCGCGATATTTTGGGGAGCCGTTACGCTTCAATCGCAGATCTCGCTTTCACTCGCGTCGTTGGCGGAAATCTCGTGAAAGTTCTTTCGTGGTATGACAACGAAATGGGGTATACATATACTCTGGTTGATCACGTCCTTAAAGCAGGGCAAGTTGCATAGACTTTTTGCTTTAGCTAGTTCGCATATACATTCCCTTGTGTCTTATCACTACTATTGGTGTCGCCAATCTTGCGATCGCAGAACTGGCGACATATAATGGAAAATATTGAAAAAATACATAAGGAAATATATAAAAGCATGAAGGGTGAAATAACATTGCGAATTTTAGAACGCCTTAGTGGGGTCGCTATGGATATGGCGGATCTTTTTGAGGGATTTTTGGCTGCGGGATACGGCGCGTCTATTCGGAAAATAGAATTCGAGACGTCGAAACGAAGATCCGCTCGCTCGCGGAGAGAGGCGGCGCAGCAAGAGAGCCGCCGATACCAAAAACTTCTATACAAGCTCAAGCGAGATGGATTACTCATGGAACGGATAAAAAACAAAAACCGGATTTTTTCTTTGACGTCTCAGGGAAAAGAAAAACTTGCAAAGCTCCGGGAGCGGCTATGTGGACAATCACCACGTTCAATTCGAGAATATAAAAAAGAGCCTTCGGCCACCCTCACGGTAGTAATTTTCGATATACCAGAGGTTCATAAAAAGAGACGCGAATGGCTTCGCTCTGTGTTGAACCACTTAGGTATACGGCTTGTTCAAAAGAGCGTGTGGATGGGGCGAGTCAAAATCCCTCGTGAATTAATTAACGATCTGCGAGATTTTAATCTTTTGAAACACGTTGAAATTTTCGAGGTGGTACGAGCCGGAAGTTTATAATACCCGTAGTGGATTTCCTCGCGGCATAGCCGCGAGGAAATTGATTAAGTTTCTTGGAAAATTTTCACAAATCCGCATCATCTTATTATTTACATTTTTATATCTTATACCTGTCGCCAGTTTCACGATCGCAAGATTGGCGACAAGTATACTATAGTTTTTTTCGGTTTGTCTGTTTTGGTTGCTCCGGCCGCTCAAAAATGACAAAAAGACCCAATGCTTCGAAGGTCGGGGCTCTGACTTCCGACGCGCCAGGCGGTAGGAGCGTCGGAGTTATCCACATCCCTTGTATTGTGGGGGGGGGCAAATCAGCTATACTTGAACAAAGTCCATAGTCAAAATAAATTAAATTAACTAACTGTTAAC
>CAYJRG010000003.1:0-14951 GCA_964372585.1 uncultured Candidatus Saccharibacteria bacterium | reverse complement strand
CGCCGGTCCGCTCGAAAAACTGCACGCACTCATCGAATAGCGCGAGCTCGAGCTCACCGAGATCAGTTTGGCGCAGGTGACCGAGGATTTTCTTGCGTATCTCAAAAGGTTAAGCGACGCGCAAGCCGACTTGCGCCTCATCGCGGATTTTATTTCCGTCGCGAGCAAGCTCATACTCATCAAGTCAAAAGTTCTGCTTCCGGAAATTGACCTTACCCCCGAAGAAGAGGGCGGCATCAAAGACCTCGAAGTTCGCCTGCGGCTGTATCAGGAATTAAAACCCCTCTTCGGCGCCATACAAAAACTCTGGCGCGGAGGGGCGAGGGCATGGAGCAGGCCGTTCTTTTTGGACAGGAATTTTTCGCCTCTTGTGGCCGGTCCTGCCGCGTGCTACCCGGGAAATAATCTCGAATCCGCATCACTTCGCGGCGCGCTCGAGAAAATGTTTGATGCCGCACAGAGCCTGATGCTCGAAACGGAAACGATCAAAGGGACAATCGTCACGCTCGAAGAAAAAATCGAGGAGGTAATCCGTAAACTTCAGGGCGAGGGAGGATCGTCGTTCAAACATCTTTCGCTCGCGAAGCCCCGCGGGGAGGTGATTATCATTTTCCTCGCCATCCTGCACCTCGCCCGCGAAGAACGGGTGCATCTCGAGCAAGTGGAACATTTTTCTGATATAATCATCAAACAGCGGCCTGTCATCCCCGCGTAAGCGGGAATCCAGATGTCGTTGCCTCGAACAAACAAGGAAACTGATTCAAGAGAATCTGGATTCCCGCCTCCCCGCCTTCGCCCGGCTTCGGACGGGCAGGCGCGGGAATGACGAAAATTCATGTCACCATCCGAACAAGAAATGAACAATCGCTTAGCCGCCCTTGAGGCCCTGCTCTTCATTCACGGCGAGCCGCTCTCGATGAAAAAAATAGCCACGATTCTGGAGCTTGCTTCAGAAAATTCCGCGCGCGAGCTTGCCGGTGAATTTCAAAAGAAACTTGCCGCCTCCGACCGCGGGCTTGCGCTCGTGCTCGAGGGCGAAAAAGCCCAGCTCGTCACAAAACCCGCCTTCGGGAACATGATCCACGGTTTCGCGAAGACGGAACTCTCCGAAGATCTGACGCCCGCGAGTGTGGAAACTTTGGCTATCGTCTGCTACTTCGGGCCGCTCTCGCGGAGCAAAATTGAATACCTGCGAGGGGTAAACTCGATGTTCATACTGCGAAGTCTGCTCCTTCGGGGCCTTGTGGAGCGGTTTCCCGATCCAGAGAACGCGAGCGCGTTCCTCTATCGGGCGAGTTTCGAGATGCTTCGGCATGTGGGGGTTGAAGGAAAAGAAAACCTGCCGGAATACCAAAAATTTCAAGACCTTTTGAAAAGGTTTGAGGCAAGCCCGATATGAAATTTTCAATTTTGCAATTTTCAATTTTCAAAAATTTTTTTATCTAACTCTGAATTACGAAGCTCATCCTCTCTGTCATTGCGAGGAGCCATGCGACGAAGCAATCCAGAACTCTGGATCGCCGCGCTCGCAAGACCTCGCTCGCGATGACAGCACCTTTGTATTATGCTCATCTTCCAAACAACCCGCATCATCCTACTTGCCACAATCGCGTTTTTCGCGGCGCTCGTCATCACGCCGTTTTGGTTTAAGTTCCTTGAGAAAGCGCAGTTTAGAAAACAGATACGGGAGAAAAGCGAAACCCCTGTTTTTCATAAATTCCACGAACGGAAGTCTGGAACCCCCACCGCGGGCGGTGTGATCATCTGGGGAACGGTGCTCGCGCTCGCGTTCGTATTCTGGCTCTTGAGCATGATCTTCGACGGGCCGTGGAAACAACTTAATTTTGTGAACCGCGCCGAGACCTATCTCCCGATGGCGGCCTTGGGATTCGCCGGCATTTTGGGATTTATAGACGACTGGTTTGGGGTTCGGCGCCGCGGCGGCGCTTCCGGCGGGGGAATCAAAATCCGCCACAAACTTATGCTCTACGCCGCAATCGCCGCGGTCGGCGCGTGGTGGTTTTATTTCCGGCTCGACTGGCACATTCTCTCCGTGCCGTTTTTTGGAAGTTTTGACATCGGTTTCTGGTACATTCCGATTTTCATGTTCATCATCATTGCGAGCGCGTTTTCCGCCAACGAAACAGACGGCCTCGACGGCCTCCTCGGCGGCGTGTGCCTCTTTGCGGTCTGTTCGCTCACTACCGTTGCGTTCATCCTAAACCGGTATGATCTTGCCGCGTTCGGAGCCGCCATCGCGGGGGCGCTCCTCGCGTTTTTATGGTTCAACATTTATCCGGCAAAGTTTTTCATGGGCGACACCGGTTCGATGTCGCTTGGCATCGCGATCGGCGTGATCTCGATGCTCACCAACACCACCCTGCTCCTGCCCTTTTTCGCGGTTATTTTCGTCATCGAATCCTTGTCGGTCATCATTCAGCTCGCGAGCAAAAAGTTTCGCGGAAAAAAGATTTTTCTCTCCTCGCCTCTTCACCATCATTTTGAAGCGCTCGGCTGGCCCGAATCGCAGGTCACGATGCGCTTCTGGATCATCTCGGCTATCTTTTGCGCCCTCGGGCTTGTCGTCTTCTTTGTAGCGCGGCTGTCGGTGTAGTAAGTAATCTGTCATTGCGAGAAGTCCGCGACGAAGCAATCCGGTGACCAATGAATTCTGGATCGCCCGCCTCGACTCGCTCGCTCGTCGGGCGAGGCGGGGGGCAGGCGGGGCAGGCTTCGCCAAGCTCGCAATGACAGAAAATAATTTTGGTGTTAGTCTTATAGTCATAAGTCGTTAGTGTATATCTTTTGTCATAAGTCATTTATCATGCGCCAATCGGAACTTTTCAATGGATAAAAACAATTTTGCTTTTATAGACTGCCAAAACTTGAATCTTTCCATCCGTGAACTCGGATGGAAGCTCGACTTCGCCCGTTTCAGGAAATATCTCGCCGACAAGTATCATGTATCTAAGGCATTCTTATTTATTGGTTACGTAGAAGGAAATAACAAACTCTACACCCATCTTCAGGAAGCTGGGTTCGTTTGTATTTTCAAACCCACCTTGAAATATCTTGAAATATAAAGATGGAACGACGAAGGGCAATTGTGACGCCGAATTGGTGCTATGGGCTATGGTAGAATATCCAAATTATCATAAGGCAGTTATTGTGACCGGAGACGGCGACTTCTATTGCCTCATAAATCACTTCGTCGAAAAAAAAACTTGAAGCCGTCTTGATACCGAATCGGCTGAAGTTTTCCGCACTTCTCAAGTTCAAATTGTTCCGCCCATACCTGCGATACATGAACGATTTACAAGAAAAACTTGACTATAAAAAATAAAAAAGAAAAGGCCCCGTAAGGACGGAACCTTACAGGGCGACTCCTCCGTTGGTGATTACTTACATGATAGAGGTTGCGGAATAAAAGTCAAGAAGTGATAATCTATACTCACTATCCCATGCGCCAATCGCACTTATTCACAAAAATTTCGCGGAACGCCCCGAAGGATGAAAAGGCCATAAACGCCCAATTGCTCGAACGCGGGGGGTTTATCCACAAAAACTCCGCGGGAGTGTATTCGTATTTGCCGCTCGGCTGGCTAGTGATCCAAAAAATTGCGGGCATCATTCGCGCGGAGATGAACGCGATCGGCGGACAGGAGATGTTTATGCCCGCGCTTGTCGAAAAAAAATATCTCGAGGCAACGGGCCGGTTTGACGCTCCGGTCGGTTATAAAGTAGTTACCAGCAACCAGCAACCGGCAACCAGCAACCAGTTTGTCCTCGGATGGACGCACGAAGAGATGATCACCGCGATTGCCGCGCATCACGTGAGCTCGTACAAAGACCTGCCGCTTGCCGCCTACCAGATTCAGACAAAATTCAGAAACGAACCACGCGCGAAATCGGGCTTGCTCCGCGGAAGAGAATTTATGATGAAAGACCTCTACAGCTTTCACGAATCCGAAGAGAGCTTCCGCCGGTACTACGAAAAAATCGCCCAAAGCTATCACGCGATTTTCCGGCAGTGCGGCCTTGAGGCGATATACACGCTCGCGGCGGGAGGAGACTTCACCCTCGAGCACACGCACGAATTTCAAGTTCCGTGCGATGCCGGAGAAGACACTATTTTTGTCTGCCGAAAATGCGGCTATGCCGAAAATAAAGAAATTTCGAAACTGTCGGCCGGAGCTACCTGCGCGCAATGCACCGGAAAAATCGAAGAAAAGAAAACCATCGAAGTCGGAAACATTTTTCCGCTCGGAACGAAATACTCCGAGGCCCTCGGGCTTTCATTTTCAGATGGCGCCGGAAAAAAGAAACACGTCGTGATGGGATCATACGGCATCGGTTTGGGCCGGCTCATGGGAACGGTCGTCGAGCTTCATCACGATACAGACGGAATCATCTGGCCTCGGGCGCTCGCGCCTTTTTCGGTTCACCTGCTTGCGCTAAACGGCGCGGACGGCACCCAACTCTACAAAGCTTTACAGGAGAAGGGCGTCGAGGTACTTTATGACGACAGAGACGCGTCTGCCGGAGAGAAATTCGCGGAGTCCGACCTTCTCGGAATCCCGTGGCGGATGGTGGTAAGCCCGAAGCTTGAAGAAGGAAAAGCAGAGCTTAAAAACCGAGGAGGGGAGAAGGCAAGTGTGATATCCGCCGATCCGGCGCAAATTATTAAAGCAATAAGTCAAAAATAATTCATTCGTATCATTCGCATGATTTGTATATTCGCATCGCTACTATGAAATTTTTCGACAACATTTTCAAAGACATCGGCATAGACCTCGGCACGGCAAATTCGCTCGTGTATCTGAAGCACAGGGGGATTGTGATAAACGAGCCGACCGTCGCGGCGGTGAACACGAAGGCGAATAAAATTTTGGCCGTGGGCGAAGAAGCGAAAAGAATGTTGGGGAGAACTCCTCCGCACATCAGCGTGGTGCGTCCGCTCGTAAACGGCGTGATTTCCGATTTTGACATGACCCAGGAATATCTCCGCGAGCTCTTAAAGCGCCTCCGCACGAACCACATACTGAGCTACCGGAGCGCGGTGCTTGCCATTCCAAACGACCTTACGGAAGTGGAGCGGAAGTCCGTGGAAGACGCGGCGGTGAACGTGGGGTGCTCTCGCGTCTTTCTCGCCGAGTCTCCTATCGCCGCCGCGCTCGGAGCCGGACTCCCGATCGCTGACCCGACGGCGAGTTTGATCGCGGACATCGGAGGAGGCACCACGGATATCGCCGTCATTTCGCTCGGCGGCACCGTGGTGTCGAAAACGCTCAAAACCGCGGGCGACAGGTTTAACGAAGACATCATCCGCTTCGTGCGCGATGAATTCCGGCTCGCGATCGGCGAACCCACGGCCGAGTTCGCGAAAATTTCCGTGGGGTGCGCGATTCCCATCGGCGAAAAACTGGAAGTTGCGATCCGCGGGCGGGATTTCGCGAGCGGTCTGCCTCGGGAAGTCATCATTAAAGATAATCACGTGCGCGCAGCGATCGGTAAATCCCTTGCCGTAATCGTCGAGTCCATTCACGAAGTTATCGAGTCAACTCCACCGGAGCTCGTGGGAGACATATTAAACCACGGCATGTATCTCTGTGGCGGCGGGTCAATGCTCCGCGGATTCGGCGAGCTGATCAACAAGGAAATCTCGGTCGCGGTGAAAATTGTCGAAGATCCGCTCACCTGCGTGGCGCGCGGCTTAGGAAGAATGGTTGAAGATTTAGATCTCCACAAAAACTTCTTGAGCGCGTCCCCCAAACCTCTTTCCATTAACCTCCGGTGAAACGAGAACATCTTTTTACAGCCGCGCTCGGGTTTCTGCTTCTCGCCCTGATAATCCTGAAACCGGCGTACGGATGGAAACTGCGCTCCTTCCTCGCGCCGCCCGTGCCTGCGAAATTCTCCGACTCGGGCGTCCTCGCCCTCGAAAACCAAAAGCTCAAAGCGGAACTCGCGGAGCTTCAGGCGGTGAAGGATCAATTGCCGAAGAAGCCCGAGGGGTATGTCCGGGCGCTCGTGTATTCGCGGTATCCGCTCAATTTCAAACAGGAATTTTTAATCAATGTCGGCGCGCGGGAAAACATCGTGCAGGGCAAGGCGGTCGCGTTCGGAGGTGTCTTAGTCGGGAGAATACGGCGCGTGTTCGCGGACACCTCGATCGTCGAAACGGCTTTTGATGAGAGCTTTCAGCTCGCGGTTAAAATTGGCCCGCGCGGCGTCTCCGCGCTCCTCAAGGGAGGGTCCAGCCCCACGCTTACGCTGATCCCTCTTACCGCGGCGGTTGCGCGGGGGGACGCGGTCTATTCGACCGCGCCCGATCTGCCGCACGGCATCGCTGTGGGGAACGCGGGGGATGTCAGGGTTTCCGAGGACGGATTTTTTAACGAGGCGGCGGTCAATTTTCCCTACGATATCGGCGAGATGAACGCTGTGTTTGTGGAGCAATAATTGAAATGCCTTCAGCAAAATTTTTCGCGTCGCTCTTTCTCGTGCTCGCGGGCATTATGCTCCAGCTTTTTTTAGGAGACGCGCGCGGTGTGTGGTTTAACTTCGCGCTCGCCGCCCTTATCGCCGCGTCTTTTTTTCTGGATTTTTTCGAGATCGCATGCCTATCGCTCCTTGCGACATTCATCTTGAATTCCCAACCAGCTTTTTCCGCCGGAATTTTTTCATACATCGCACTGCCGCTCGGATCGAACGTGGCGCGGAAACTCATGCCTCTCGAACCATGGGCCGCAAATGTGCTGTTTTTCCTCACGAGCGCCATCATCCTGTATCTACTTTTCGGGTTTCATGTGCTCCTTCGCAACTGGCCGCTGTTTCTCGGAGACACGCTCGCGAGCTTGGCTTATTCGCTCCTCGTGTTTGGAACGATAAAGTATGTAGAAGGTAGAAGGTAGAAGGTAGAAGGCGCTCAAATTCCCAAGTCTCCACGCGCGGAAAGTTTGTACCGTTTCTTTCGGAGAAACGCGAAGTAGCCCGCCGCGCCGATCATCGCGGCGTTGTCGAGGTTGTAGGCGGGGTCAGGAGCAAAGAAACCGAGACTATTTTTGCGCGTTTCTTTGGTGAGTGAGCGCCGGAGAGATTTATTCGCCGCGACCCCGCCCGATAGAATCACCGAACGCGCGCCGAATTCTTTCGCCGCCCGGATTGTTTTATACACAAGCACATCAATCGCCGCTTTTTGAAACGACGCCGCCGCATCGGCAATCTTTTCTTTTGGGTGTTCCCGCCGCCGATAGAGAACCGCGGTCTTGAGCCCAGAGAAGCTGAAATCGTAATTTTTGTCGCGCATCATTGGCCGGGGAAAGTTTATCGCGTCCGCCCTCCCGCGCTTCGCGGCGTCTTCGATCTCCGGCCCGCCCGGGTAGGGGAATCCCAAGAGGCGCGCGACTTTGTCGAACGCCTCGCCCACGGCATCATCGCGCGTTTCGCCGAGTTTTTTCCATCGCGCGAGCGATTGCATGAGAAGGAGGATGGTGTGCCCGCCGCTCACCAGCAGCGAAACTGCTGGAAATATCAATTTCCAATTTTCAATTTTCAAACCATTTTTTAGATTTGAGATTTTAGATTTGAGATGTACAGCTTTTTGCTTCCGTGGAAGCAAAAAGCTGTACAGGTGCCCTTCCAAGTGATTCGCGCCGATGACCGGTATTGTATACTTCTTGCCGAGTTCCCCGGCAAAACCAATCCCCGTCCAGAGCGCCGGTTCGAGCCCGGGCCCCACCGTGACGCAAATCAAATCCACCTTACTCATGGCCCATGGCCCATGACCCATGACCCGATTGAAAAGTATTGGCAAATTTTTGATGTGTTCCCGCTTCGCGAGGTTCGGCACAACTCCCCCGAACGGCGCGTGAATTTTTACCTGCGAGGCGACGAGGTTTTCAAGCACCCTAAACTGCGGCTTTCGGATACCGCCCGTGGCCTCAAGGAGGGCAACGCCTGTTTCATCGCAACTGGTTTCTATGGCGAGGATGATCATATCGTAGGAATACAACGCGATGCGAAATTAACGCGAATCACACGCGAATGACGCGAATACTACCATTCATACAAACAACATTCGTATCATTCGCATGATTCGTATAGTAGCATCGCAAGAACGCAAAAAAAAGTCCGCCGACCCCGCATTCGCGAGGCGGCGGACCCTTTTTTAGAGAAGTTCCAATTCAACAAGTTTCTCTCTGCAGAGGTCGGGACTGCCCGGAGGAAACAGGGTTGTGATTTCCCGCAATCCTGTCTGTAGCGTGACTTTCTCCTGTTCGATTCTTGCTTTTTCTATTTGAAAAGTCATCCAATACTTCTTCCCCGCCGGCGTCCTGTTTTGGAGAACGATTCGCCCATTCTCCTTGGGAAACAGCCAGCAAAAACCGATTCGCATTGCGCACACAGATCCGTCATTTCCTGAAAGGCAGTAGATTATTTCAGCTATTCCTCCCTGATAGCGGCAGTTGGATTTACTGCGAACCTCCGCCTCTCCGCCGATAAACCCCTGAAGAACTTCCCTCGTCAATTTCTCGAACACATGTGTTTCTCCTTTCTCGTTTCCTGTTCTTGTTTTGTTCAAAACCCGCAAAAACAGCACGGGTTTTACCGCGCTGATCATATCAAATCAAGCGGTTTTTTTCAAATTTAAATCCGCGCCCCGGGAAGTCGTCGGGGCGCGGATTTTGTGTGCGGATTTCGCCGCTTGCCTTCCGGTTTTCTTTACGGATACCAAAACGCGCCGCCGCCGTTCTGGTCGAGTTGAGCGCACATTCTTTTCCCGCTGGTTCGATTGATGCCTTGCACGAAGTGCGTGCCGAACTTTATGCGATGTTTGAAGGCCTGTATCGCAATTCTTCTTCCGTGCCTTGGTTTTTCTGATTCGAGTACCGGGTGAATGATGATGTACAGATCGTTGACCGGCGTCCACTTTTCCACGCTGAATTTTTCCATATAATTCCTTTTGCAAGTTTCTACTATTACGATATGAGAAATAGCCGTGCGATGTCAAACCTTTCAAAATCGCGGCGCGCTTGTGCATACGGACGATTTTTCCTACACTCAAGTTGTTGAGTCGCTATCGTCTAGTCCGGTCCAGGACGCGGCCCTTTTTCACCCCACGCCTTTCGGAACTCACATGCTCCCATCGTCTAGTCTGGCCTAGGACGCAGCCCTTTCACGGCTGAAACTCGGGTTCGAATCCCGATGGGAGTACCACAATCATTCCGAAAGGCGCGGGGCACGCGCCTGAAACACGGGCCTGCCTCGCCGAAGCATTAACGAAGGCGGGTTCGAATCTCGTCGGGGCTACGCGGTTTTTATATCTCCGCGAAGCGAATGTTGTATAATAACGGGAATGAGGTCCAAGAACGGATTCACCCTGATAGAGCTCATGATTTTTTCGGCGATCTTTTCCGTCATCATGATCGCTTTCATTTCGATTCTCGTCGCCATCACGACGGTGCAGGGCAGGCAATCGGGCGTTTCGGAAGTAACCCAGCAGAGCCAGTTTCTCCTCCAGCAAATCCAGTATTACGTGGAGCGGTCAAGTCTTATAGAAATGAATTCAGACGTTGCCACAGACACGCTGAAGCTCCGGATGGCGGCGAGCGCCGAAGATCCTATCTACATCTATCTTTCAAACAATACAGTCTATATCAAGCAAACCGATGGGGGAATTGCCCAGCCGCTTACCTCAAACAAGGTGCTGGTTTCAAACATGAGTTTTACGAAGCGATCGAACGCTCCCGGGCACGATTCGGTGGCGGTTTCGTTTTCCGTTTCCTATAACACCGGAGGGATTCAGCAGCGTTTCGCGGAAGGACTGCAAACCGCGATCGCGCGCGTGTCTGCGGCGACGTTCGATTCCGATGTGCGGGCGGGCAGTTCCAACCAATACGTCATCGGCGCCGCTTCCGGGGAATGGAAATCAATCAATGGGACGATTTACTTCAACGGGTCGAATGTCGGAGTTGGAGCCCTGTCCCCGGGCGCAAAATTACAAGTGAGCGGGGGAGATGTTTACCTTGATACAACAACTAAAGGCGTCGTGCTTCGATCTTCAGATGGAGCTTGCTGGCGAGTTACCCCGTCAACAACCGGAACGCTCACAACCGCATCGCTCACGTGTCCTTAATGTGGATAACCTCGATTGCTCCAAAACCGCAAAACCTGATAAAATAAAAACACGCAATGGAACCAAACAAAATGACCGTGAGAGCGGTGATCATCTCGGGGTTTGCCGTTATAGCGCTTGTGTTCGTCGGCGTGTATGCCTATTTGAAAAACAGCGGCCCGGCTGACAAAACCGCGCCTGCTCAAAATATTCAAACCGGAACTCCGGGCGGAGATGCTTCCAAGCCGCAGAAAAGCCCGACCCGCGAGGCGCCTCCGGCTGGGGTTGTGGTGCCGGAAAAAAATGCGACAGACGTTCCGGCTGGCGTCGCGGTTCCCCACGTCGTTTCCGCCGGAAATCCGCATGACAATTCATCGTATCGCAGTTTCGATTTGAACATACAAAGCGGGGCGTTTACGCCGAGCACGGTGATCGTCCGCGAGGGAGACACAACCAATATAAACGTAACAGCGGCTGATGCCGCGTACGATTTCACCCAGCCGGATTTTGGCTTCAAGGTTGCGATAAAAAAGGGGGAAACGAAAAAGATACAGTTCGGCGCGACGGCGAGCGGAGACTTTCTTTTCTACTGCGCCTCCTGCGGAGGGCCGTCGCGCGGGCCGGTCGGGCATCTCATCATAACTTCGAAGGCGAAGTAAATGTGCTATGGGGAAAAAAGCGATCATAATCGCGGTGACGGCAATAGCTGTGCTTGTTATTGCGGGCGTATGGGTCGGGTTGTGGCTTTTTTCGTGGATTCCGAACCCCACGGGCCCCTCGCCCTACACGGCGGTTTATATGGCAAGCGGCGATATTTATTTCGGTAAGTTTTCTCGCTTTCCCAGCCCGCGGTTAACGGGAGTATGGTTTTTGCAGAGAGTGACGGGGGCTAATAACCAACAGCAATTCAGCGTTGTTCCGTTCAAGAGCGCTTTCTGGGGGCCGGTGGATGAGCTCTCGCTCAATTCCAAGCACATTCTTTTCACGGCTCGTTTGAGGAACGACAGCCAAGTGGCAAAAGGTCTTGCGAATCCGGATCTCTTCCAGAAACAACAAACGGGGGGGACAAACCAGCTTCCCCAAAACCAAGCCCCTCCAGGCGGAAATTTTCAAGGCCCCTCGACACCGCCCCCGAGTCGTTAATATCAAAAATGAAATATCAAATATCAAAAATTCTTCTCCTTGCGGGCATCATCGCAGTTTTTGCGAGTGGCGCCCTCATAACGCGCGCCGTTCCACCGACGCCGGGCATCGGCTCGGGAGCCATAGCAACCGATGCAAGCAATAACGTCTCCATCGGCACTTCGGCCACGCAAGCAAACACCAAACTGCTTATTGCCGCATCATCAACTGATACAACAAATTATGCCTTAAGAATCATTCAACCCGCAGGCACACCTATTCTTTTTGTCCGCAACGACGGCTCCGTATCCATTGCCACAAGCAGTTTCGGAAACGCGCTCACGGTTGACGGGACAATTTACTCAACCAACAATTTTAACGGGACTGTTGCCGCGGCAAACGTAACACCCGGCGTTTTCAACGGTTCAACTGGAGGAAACTATGCGTTCAACGGCGCGTTGGGGGTAAATACCCCGACGCAGGTTGGCTTGCCCGCCGCCCTTGCCGTATATGGAACTTCGGATAAGCCGCAGATTCTTATTCAAGCATATTCTATCCAAACAACGCCGGTAATGAAATTCTTGTCTAGTTCCGGAGCGGAAATCGGCCGCATTCAATCGGACGCAAATCAGAATTTATTTATGGGCAAGGGCGCGGGAGCCGGCGCGGCTGGAACGGCAACTTACAATACCGCAGTCGGTTATGGAGCGGCGGAACACTTGATAACGGGCACAAGAAACACCGCCGTGGGAAGCAATGCAATGCAAGACGGCGTTATCTCCGGAAGTTATAACGTGGCAGTTGGCGAATCCGCCGCGTATGCGCTCGGCAGTGCCTCTTACAATACGGCGCTGGGAGCGGATGCAATGCGCGGGGGGCAAGGAAGCAAAAACACCGCAGTGGGCTACCAAAGCATGTGGTCTACTAATATGGCATCGGAAAATACCGCAGTGGGCTACCAAAGTTTATATTCGAATTTCGCCGTTGATTCAACGGAAAACACCGCCCTTGGTTATCAGGCGTTGTATTCAAGCGATGCGACAGCAAACACGGCGATTGGTTATCGAGCCCTTTTTTCAAATACCAGCGGATACGAAAACACCGCCGTCGGCGACATTGCCCTCGGCTCCAATATTACGGGCAACGATAATGTTGCGGTTGGCTTCAACGCGCTTTATTTTAAGCAAAGCGGTTCGGGAAATACCGTTCTTGGGGTTTACGCGCTCCGAGGCGACCCGTCTGGTGACGGCGGAGATAACAATGTTGCCGTTGGTTATCTTGCTGGATTGCAATCTAAAGGCAGTTCGAATGTTTTCTTGGGTTACCAAACCGGTTTTAGCAATACAGATGGCGATTCAAATGTATTCATAGGAACCAATGCCGGATACCATGAATTCGGATCCAACAAACTATACATCAACAGCAATCCGCTTGCATTGGGTGTGCCTCCCCTCATCTACGGAGATTTTCAAGCAAAAAAAGTCGGAATTAACACAACAACTCCATCAGTTGCATTTGCGGTTGAAGGAGATATTTATGCCTCGGGCAACATTACCTGCGGCGGGACCTGCGGGGGAGAAGGTCTGCCCGCGCTCGGGACTTCAAAACAGGTTTTACGGGTAAATTCAGCGGCTACGGGGCTGGAATACGCCGAACCGACGAAAGACATCTCGTGGTTTCGGCAGGTCGGGACGTCGCCCATCGAACGCTGGTACGGCAATCTCCATATTCAGACCAATACCTACACGACGGGCGTACCCGTTGTTAACACGCTCTATGCGTTTCCATTCACTTCGGGAAGAGGGGGGACGTTGGATCGGATTCAGTTTAACGTAACAACCGGTGGCGCGGCGGGGAGCGTCGCTCGGGTGGGAATTTATACGAGCACGTCGGATACGAATTTGTACCCGAACGCGCTCGTGGTGGACGGCGGACAATTCGACACAACATCAACCGGAGTAAAGACAGCGACAATAAGCGCGGCGCTGACGGAAAACAAATTATACTGGCTCGTTTTCTTGTCGGGAACGGCCGCTCCGACCGTGCGCGCCGGCCAGCCCTCGAGTATGCCCAATGTATTGGGAATAGACAGCGCGATGGGCACGGGAAGCGGGATAGGTCTTAACGTCGCCCGCGCCTATGGCGCTCTGCCGGGAACGTTCCCGGCCGGCGCAACGGTTCAGACGAGCTCACCGATCCCGATTATCACCGTGAGGTATTCAAACTGACGGCTTTTATGCCGTCGGTGCGAAGGAGCCCAGCCCCGACCGCGGTCGGGGCTGGGCGGCGCGGCAATCTAGTTTTTTTCGATTCAAGATTCATGACTTGAACCAAAACTTACTCCAGGTGTATTTTTTTCCCGAACGCATCCGCGCGCTCTTTGAGGAGCGGATGTTTTTTCAGTTCCGGGTCGGTTTCAAGGAGCGCCGCGGCTTCCTGCCGCGCCGCGATCACAAGTTTTAGATCCTGAAGGCCCGCCATTGCGGTGTCCGAGAATCCGGTCTGCTCCTCGCCTAAAAATTCTCCCGGGCCGCGGATGCTCAAATCTTTCTCCGCGAGTTCGAATCCATTTTTCGCCTCGACGAGCGCCGCGAGGCGCGCCGTCGTATCCCTTGATCCTGATTCGGTAAACAAAAAGCAGTGCGACTGGTGCCCAGCCCGGCCCACGCGGCCCCGGAATTGGTAGAGTTGGGCGAGACCGAACCGCTCGGCGCCCTCAATCATCATCACCGTTGCGTTCGGCACATCCACCCCCACCTCAACCACGGAAGTCGAGACAAGCACATCCGTTTTTCCTTCTTTGAAGGCTTTCATAACCTCGTGCTTTTCCTTTGTCTTCAGTTGTCCATGGAGCATCGCGATTGTGAGATCGGGGAAAACTTTTTCCGAAAGTTTCTGGTATTCTTGTTTTACGGATTTTACCTCCAAAGACGCCGACAGCCGCGGACTGGACGCGGACAGTTGCGGAACTGACGAAGACAGTCGCGGAGAAATTTCCGCGTAGTTCTGCGCTTGGCCTGCGTCTGTCCGCGTATTGTCCGCAGCTGTCGGCGTTTTGTCAGCGCCTGTCTGCGGCTCAATGCGGGGACAGATGACAAACACCTGCCGCCCGCTCCGCACTTCGCTCCGTATGAATTCGTATGAAGCGCCGCGCTCCTCGGGCGGGACAATGTTCGTCGTAATGTTTTTCCTGCCCGCGGGCAGTTCGGTGATGAGCGACACGTCAAGATCGCCGAATATCGTGAGCGTTAATGTGCGGGGGATGGGCGTGGCGCTCATGCTCAAGAAGTGCGGCGAAGACGCCAACAGCCGCGGACTGGACGCGGACAGTGGCGGAATTTTCCGGGCAGTGTCATACGCAATTCTGTCGATAGTCAGTTTTTCTTGCCCAAAATTTGCAAGTAACGCAAGACGATAATTTGATCCTCTCAAATAATTCCATAGTTGTTTTTTCTCAATTGGCCCAACAAAAGGAAGAGACTTCCAGTCAAGAATCATCTGGCCGTTAATGAGAAAATCTGGGCGGTATACACCAATATTTTTTCCGTTATATGTTACTGGAATAGATTTTTCTTTCTCAAAATCTACGTCAGAATTCTTGAACTCTTCCTGAAGAGCATTTTGATAGATTTTTTCTTTATGGCCTAGCCCTATTTTTTTTCTTACCTCAAATAAACATTTCCTTATTGCATATGTCGATTGTTCATACAAA
>CAYJRG010000002.1:0-16484 GCA_964372585.1 uncultured Candidatus Saccharibacteria bacterium | reverse complement strand
GGCGCCTACACCGCGGCACAAATCCTCGGCATCCCCACACAAAAAATTTTCCAAACAATCTCCACATATACCGGCTCCTGGCGGAGGTTTGAATACCGCGGAGAACTTTGGGTCACGGGTCAAGAGTCAAGAGTCACGGGTCAAGAGTCAAAAATTCCCATTTTTGACGATTATGCCCACCACCCTACCGAGATCAAAGCGACGCTTGCGGCGTTCAAAGAAAAATTTCCCGATCGAAACCTGATCTGCGTCTTCCAGCCGCATCAAGCCAAGCGCCTGCGAGCCCTTTTTAAAGAATTCGTCCACGCCTTCGACGCGGCGGACACCACGCTCATCGCGCCGTTTTATGACGTCGCCGGCCGCGACGAAAAAATCAGTCCGCGCTTAGAGCATGTCCGGAAACCCTCTTTCGTCGCAACAGGCCAAGATTTTCGAGCGAAAACCTCCGAAGCGCGAGGATCCCTCAGCAGGCTCG
The DNA here is from genome assembly GCA_964372585.1 of uncultured Candidatus Saccharibacteria bacterium. Taxonomy (GTDB): domain Bacteria; phylum Patescibacteriota; class Minisyncoccia; order UBA6257; family 2-01-FULL-56-20; genus JBBTYG01. The sequence continues at coordinate 16,009 of CAYJRG010000002.1, read as the reverse complement.
GGATCGTCCTGAGCTTGGTCGAAGGACGAGGAATACCGGTGGCTATTCCGACGAGCGATGAGGGGTTTGGAGCCGAAAAGGTTGGTCTGCTTGCACCCATTCGACAAACTCAGGGTGCCCTGAGTCTCTATCGAAGGGCAGAAAATGGGGTTTCCGGACATGCTCTAGATTCCCCCGCCCTCGTCCGCGCGATGCAAAAACGGCATACCGGCAAGCCGATTTTCTATGTAGCCAATTTAAAAAATATCAAAAATGCGCTCACGGCCATTATCGCGAAACAAATCGCCCGTAACTTACCCCAAAACGCCCCGCTCCAAAAGGTGAAGCCCGCCGTCATCGTCATGATGGGCGCAGGCGACATTTTTGAATACACAGGCGCTCTTATTGACAAGAAGCAAAAGGAAGAATAGCATTGTGGCAGAATACCTAATTTTGGCGTCCCCGTTGGGAAGCCCTGCTTCTTCCCATCTGCCGTTGCCAACCGCACGGCAACAGCGCTCCGGGACGCTCCTCGCCATTCGCGCGGCCGCTTGGGCTGAACAAACAAACCGGCACGCGAATGGCTTCTTTTTTTTCTTAAACTCGCGCCACGAGGCATATCTGTTCTATAATCTATCCAAACCACCAACCGAATTAAACTCCCAACCCTTCCACATTCTACATTCCGCATTCTAAATTCAAACAATGTTCGACACCTACACCACCGCGGAAGATTTTAAAGAAGCGAGCGGCTACACGATAGACGGGGTCTGGTTCCCCCGCGTCACAAAAATCGTTTCCATCAAAGCAAAACCCGCGCTCCTGCGATTTTACGCCGAAGCGGAAAATTTTAAAGCCGCACAGGCGATCACCGAAAAATCCGCCGAAGAAGGAACGCTCATCCACGAAACAGTCGAGGGCATCCTCCTCGGCAAACATCCGGAAATCCCCTCCTCCGTCGCGCCGGCCATAAACGCGTTTCTGAATTTTTACGAAACCAACAGCATCCAGGTGACGCCCGAACTCGTGGAGCGGCGCGTGGTCTCCTACGACCACCGCTACGCGGGCACCGTGGACGCTCTCGCCTTGATCGGCGGCAAATTCGGCGTCCTCGACATCAAAACATCGCAGGCGATCTACCGCGACTACAATCTTCAAACGTCCGCCTACATGGACGCCCTGAAAAGCCAATTTCAAAACCTCCAGACGCGCTGGATTTTGAAAATTGACCAAATTCAAACCTGCAATCTATGCGGCGCGAAAAAACGCACTAAAGGCGGCCGCGAAAAAATAAAAACGAACTGGAAAAACGGCAACTCAAAAAACTGCGAGCACGAGTGGTCTGAAATGAAAGGCGACATAGAAATTCAGGAATTCCCCTACTGGCAAACCGACTTCGAGGCCTTCCTCGGCGCCAAAAAACTCTGGGAATGGGAAAACGAAGTGTGGCTAAAAAAGGTGGGGTATTTGTAAAATCTTTTCGTATCACATGCCACAGGTTAAATTTGCATACGATAGGCAAATAAACAGACAAACAATTAGGGCTAGTTAAAAAGTCATGGCTTTTTAACTAGCCCCGCACTACGTTTGTCTTATAATTGGATTTCCTGCTTCGCGCGGGGGGCCGTCTCCGTAATGCGCGAGCTCCCCTCAATGACTTTTACCGCGAGTTCCTGCGCTTTCTTGGCGGCCTGTTCGGTTTCTTTTTTCAGCGACGCGATTTCCGCGCTTTGCTTTTCAAGTTGGTCGCGAAGATTTTTTATCTCAAACTGCTGGAGCGCCTTTGCGGCATCGTGCTCTTTCTGCGCCGCTTGAGTTCGCCGCTTAAAATCCTCCTCCAAACTTTGCGAAATTTCTCTCTGCTTGATCTGCGCCTCCCTTTCAAGCATAGACGGAATACTCGCCACTTTTTCTTGCAAATCCTTAAACTCAACTTCCTTGTTTCTTAAATTCTGCTCCCGCTCGCCAAGGGCAACCTCTCTTTTTTGGACTTCCTGCTCATAGAGCTCCCTGTCCCGCCTTCTCGTCAACTGCACGGTGTATTCATACTCCTCTTTTTCCCGCTCCCAATCCCTTTTTGAATTCTCCAGTTCTTCGGTAAGTGATTTTTTCTTTGCTTCATAGTCGCCCATTAAATTGGCAAGAGAATCCGCGACGATCCGTACGGCGTGATCAACCTCAAGCTCCTTTTTCAAAACCTCCGACGCCTGCTGAAGTTCCTGAAATTTTTTAACCTCGGAAATAATTGCTTCGTACAGCTGATTCAAGCTGGAATTCACCGAGGCCTTTAAGCCGGAAAGGAGCTGGCTGACGGTATTCGCATCATAACTCCTACTCCTCGTAATGAGCTCCTGATTTCTTGATTCGTGAACCTGTCGGGATACGTCTTTAAGTTCCTCCGCCCTCTTCTGCAACTGATTGTATTCCTCAATGATTTCCGCCTTTGTTTTCTTGGCCAAAACGGATGTGTCCATATTTTCCGAAATTCTAATCCGCCCGCAAGAGGAAGTCAAGCGGCGGTTGTATCTGGTCTTATACACTTGATCCATTTCTGGTATAATACAAGAAATGCCAACCATTCTCGTCCAAGAACTTTCCTCCCCCGGATGCCACATCTGCATGGAGTTTGAGAAATTTTGGGAATCCATAAAAAAGGATTGGCCGAATGCCGAGTTCAAAAAAATAATGATCACCGAACCAGAAGGCCAGGAGCTTGTGCAAAAATACATGATTTTCGCTTCGCCGGGCATTATTATCAACAACGAGCTTTTTTCGACAGGAGGGTTCGATAAGGGAAAGTTCCTAGGAAAGTTGAAGGAGCTCTCGAAAAATAAATCCTAAATTCGAAATACGAAACACTAAACAAATTCTAATGAATCAAATTCCAAACACCAAACATAAATACGATTTAGAAGAAAGAACGCTGGAATTTGCGAGAAGGATAAATAAATACGTCAACGAGCTCCCGAAAACAATATCGAATGTCGAAAACGGAAAACAACTGGTCCGTTCAGCGGGATCGGTCGGGGCAAACTATATAGAAGCAAACGAGTCTTTAAGTAAAAAGGATTTTGTTATGAGAATAAAAATTTCAAAAAAAGAAACGAAGGAAAGCAGATATTGGCTGGAACTCACTGAACCAAAAGAGGTTGCGGCCAAGGAAAAAATGAGTCTAATCGCCGAGTCAACTGAAACGTTTGGAATTTAGAATTTATGATTTGTTTAGAATTTAGATATTAGAATTTCGAATTTTATCTCTATGAAATTTCCGTTAAAAATCTCCCCCGAGTGGCCCCTCCGCGTCGGCCTTGCGGCCACCTATCTGTACTCCGGCTGGGACATATTGCTTCACCCGACAAGCTGGACTCGCTTCGTGCCGGGATGGTTTACAGACCTCGTTACGCCATTTATGCCACTTGAAACATACCTCCGTCTCCAAGCAGGAATCGAACTTATTCTCGCGATCGCGCTTCTTCTATGGTTTTTGAAACCCAGCCTGCTTAAATACGTCGCGCTCCTCGGAGGTATTGAAATGGCGGGAATACTATTCCTCGGCAGTTCCGGCATAGACCTCATCACATTTCGCGATCTTGGCCTCCTCGGCGGCTTTGCCACTTTATTTCTTTTATTCCATAAACAATCAAAAGATGTACCGTCATTAATCACGCAATAAACACCCAAACAACATCCTTACATTCTCAAGTATGTAAGGATGTTCGAAAATCTTACCAACATGGACGGCTCGAAAAAAATTCTCATCGGCATCCTCTTCGCGATTTTCGCGATCATCGTCTTTGGCCTCGTGTGGTTCTTTCTAGGAAGCTCCGCGAGCCCCGTCGGGTTCGGGTGGTATCTTTTCAGCTTCGCGGCGGGACTCTCGATGATCGTGCTTCCCTGCACTCTTCCCCTTGCATTCGTCATCGTCCCCCTTTCAATGGGCAAGGGAATCATGAAAGGATTTTTGATCGCGCTCGCGTTCGGACTGGGCGTCGCGTTCACGTTAAGTCTCTACGGAGTATTCGCGGCGATTCTTGGCAAAGTTGCCATCGGCTCGCTCGGCGCGCCGCTTGAAGTCGTTAAAAACTGGCTGTATTTTGTCGCCGGACTTTTCGCGTATCTGTTTGCATTAGGGCAACTTGGGTTCATTAATTTCAAAATGCCGTCGTACAGCGGCGCGTTCCCCGGGTTTATACAAAAACAGCAGGATATCGCGAAGGCGCTCCTCTTGGGACTGTTTCTCGGAAACATCGGCGTCGGGTGTCCGCACCCTGCAACACCAATGATACTTGGAAGAATTGCTGTGTCGGGAGATGTTTTCTACGGATGGCTTCTCTTTTTCACACATGCAATCGGGCGGATTCTTCCGCTTCTCTTTCTCGCAATTTTGGGAATCATAGGCGTAAACGCGCTCCAAGGACTTATGAAGCATAAAGAAAAAATAGAGCGCGCGACCGGCTGGGGCATGGCGTTTGTCGCCGCGTTCATTCTCGTGCTCGGCCTCTTTTCTCATGACTGGTGGGTGCTCTCCGGCCAGCACACGTATCTCGAATCAATCACGCAGGAAGAGCGTTTTTTGGGAGCCGTTTCCGACCGGCTTAACGTCGCCGCGCCTCACGAACATGGCCTGCCACCCGCAAACCACACCGGCCTCTTCGGCCTGCCACTCCCTCTCGGCACATGGACGCTTCTTTTCCTGTGGATCCTTCCGTTATTCTGGTACTATAAGAAAAAGAAAAAAAATATAAACTCGATGCCAGATTCCCCCGACAAACAAGCCGGACAAAAAACGCTCCCCTATCTGTGGTGGAATTTCTTTACTCTCTCTGCCTTGCTTGTGCTCGTGTTCGGCTACATACTCCCACACCGCTTCCTTGAAAAAGCGGCGGCGGACGAAAACGCCCACACAGAGGGAGGAGGAACAATGACGATGCAAATGGACGACGGACATGCGATGACAGATGAACATATGCAAGAACATACGGGAGAAATGATGGAAGACGGACATATGATGACGGAGGAACATATGGAAAGCGGCATGATGACAGGCGGAATGATGATGAATGAAAACGATGGCCACGCGCATGGCGGGACCTCCAACTATCATGAAGCGGCGGAAGTAATTCAGGGTCCAGTCGTGACTTTGCAGCAATCGTTGTTCTCTTATAACCCGAAAGTTGGCCAAAGATTAGAGCTAGAATTCTCCGTTCAAGAAGCGCTAAAAGGAACACCTATCACGAATCTGGAAATCGAGCATGAAAAATATATGCATGTAATCGGTGTCCGGGATGATTTAAATGAATTTTTCCATATTCATCCCCAACGAATGCCGGGAAAATCGGGCGCATTAGATTTGTGGATCAGTTCCTATACCTTCGCAAAACCCGGCACATATAAACTTTGGACAGGCATAAAAGTAGACGGCAAAATCCACACGTTCGGCCAACCGCTTTTGACCGTCGAGGGCGAAGGCGCCACGTCTGAAAAAAACGTTTCATTTGAAACTGAAAAGCCGGTCGACGACTATCTCGTTAGGTTTCAGCATGATCAAAGCATCTCGGCCGGATCGGAAACCGAAGTCCATTTTTCGGTTGGCGACAAGAATAGGAACATCGTCGAGGTGGAGCCGTACCTCGGCGCGGACATGCATCTTGTCGCCATTAAAGAGGATTTAAGCGCGTATGTTCACACGCATCCCGCAGAGCCGGAAGGGTCGGGACATTCCCATTCTCTTCTCTCGGTTCCAGTTGTACACGCGCACGGCGCGGAAGGCGTTGCTTTTAACGCCACATTCCCCTCTGCCGGCACCTATAAACTATTCGCTCAGTTTAGGCCACGGGGAACAGATATGCCGGCCGACGAAGCCCTTACTGCTAGTTTCTATGTGGAAGTCACCGCAGAGGCGGCAAAGGTAATATCCAGCGCGTCTGCGAGCGCAGAGTGGTGGTATAAATTTGTGTACTCGATTATCGGAATTGCGATCCTCGGGTGGGCGATTAAAAAATTTATCACGGTGCCCGCGGCGCCAGTAAAAAAATAATGAATAAATACATCACGCTCGGCATAGTGGTCGCGGTTATTCTGATCGGCGGGATCGGCTACAAAATCTTCCTCGCTCCCCAACCCGAAAATCCTCCGTCAACTCAAACCCAAACGCCGGTAAAAGAGTTCACCATCATCGCGAAAAAAGGCAGGTACGAATTCATACCGGGAAATGTTCAAGTGAACTTGGGCGACCGGGTGGCGCTCACCGTCGTTAACGAAGACGACTACGACCACGGGCTTGCGATAGATCAGTTCGGCGTCTCACAGCGTATGCCCGCTCGCTCGACGATCAAAATTGAATTTATCGCCATCAAGCGCGGGGAATTTCAATATTACTGCTCCGTCCCCTGCGGCGAGGGCGAGGTTGACGGCTATAAGCGGGGTCATTTAGACATGATTGGGACGATTAAGGTTAATTGATATGAAATACGTCTTAAAGGTAAAAGGCAGCAATGTGCCGTCGCCCCTCGAAAACTCGGAGCTCCTTGAGAACCCTCGGTTCTCAACGCTCGTGGACTCACTACTCTCCGACACGGGGAAAACCTAGCGCTTTTCCCCGACTCGCCTCGCTTCCGTCTCGGCTCGACCGAGTCGAGACGGGTCGCGGGCGAAGCGGGCCCCCTTTTGACGCACAGTGCTCCCATTTATTCATCGTTTACCAAAAAACAAAACTAATTCCATGGCAAAGTATGTACTGAAAGTTAAGGGGATGCAATTGCGCGTCGTCCCGCCTAGCGGGACTCCTTCAGAACCCTCGGTTCTGAATAATCTCCTACACGGGAGGAACCTTAAACTTTCCTCCCGACCCCTCCTTCGGCGCAATGCATCGAAAGGTCAACATCTAACTCTCTATTGCTTAAAGCTATGTCCAAATATGTATTGAAGGTTAAGGGAATGCACTGCGCCTCCTGCTCGGTCCTGATCGACAAGATCGTCGGGAAAACACCCGGCGTCAACTCGATCACGACGAGCTATGGCGCTGAGAAAGTCAGCGTTGATTTTGACGAAACAAAAACCTCGCTCCAGAAAATCGACGAGGTTATAAACAAGCTCGGATACGACCTCATCCGCCCCGACGAGGCATCGGCAAACCCAGAGGAAGAAGAAGCGAAACAAGCACGGCAGATCAAAGAAGCCAAACACCGCGTCATCGCCGCCTTTGCCCTTTCCGCCCCGATCATCTTCTATTACATGTCAATCCATATGTTCAATGTTACGCACGTTCATGAATACTTCGACTTCATAACTCAAAACGCTCCGGCTCTTTCCGGCGGAGGATTCATGCAGTATGGCTCATACCTCACGAGCTACTTTTTCTACTTCGTCGCCCAGCCGCTCAAATGGATCACGAGCATATTCGTTAACGTCGCGAGTCCCCCATTCCGGCTCGATCTCAATTACATCTACTGGATCCTCTCAACCCCGATCCAGTTTGTGATCGCGTGGCCTTTTTATAAAAACTCGTTCACCTCAATCAGGGTCGGCGCGGCAAACATGGATGTGCTCGTGGCGCTCGGCACCTCTGCCGCGTATTTCTACTCAATGTTCGGCTTTCTGTTTTTCAACATTGACCATCCATTTTGGGAATCCTCCGCGGCTCTGCTTTCATTCATTCTCCTCGGAAGATATTTTGAAGTGGTCGCGAAGGGGCGCGCCTCAACCGCAATCAAGGAACTCCTTAAACTCGAAGCAAAAGATGCGCATGTCATAAAAGACGGAAGGGAAGTTTTGATACCGATCGACCAGATCAAAGAAGGCGACATCATCATCGTTCGCCCGGGAGAAAAAATCCCCGTGGACGGCGTCATCATCGAGGGCAAAAGCCACATTGACGAAAAAGTGGTTACCGGCGAATCGTATCCCGTTTCAAAAACAGTGAAGGACGAAGTTATCGGCGCGACGATCAATCAGGAGGGACTCTTAAAAATCAAAGCGACGAAAGTCGGCAAGAACACGCTTCTCTATCAAATCGTCCAGATGGTCGAAGAAGCTCAGGCGAAAAAAGCCCCCATTCAAGATCTTGTAGACAAGATCGCGGAATACTTTGTTCCGGCGGTCATTACACTTTCGGTCGTCGTCTTTGTCGGCTGGTATTTTTTCTACTACAACGCCGGTTTTTCATTTGATCCGGCAAACGCCACCGCCTTCCGCTCGTCGCTCATCAAGATGATCGCCGTGCTTGTGATCTCCTGCCCCTGCGCGATGGGGCTCGCAACTCCCACCGCGCTTATCGTCGGCATCGGCCGCGCCACGAAATTTGGAATTATTTTGAAGGGCGGCGAAGCGCTCGAAAAAACCTACCACGTGCAGGCAATCGCCTTCGACAAAACCGGAACGCTCACCATCGGTAAACCCGCCGTAACCGATTTTATGACTATAGACAAAAATATCGACTACAAACGAGCGCTTGCCTTGATCGGCGCCCTAGAACTCGGCTCGGAGCACCCGCTCGCCCGCGCCGTGGCGGAAAAAGCAAAAAAAGAAATCGGCGAAACGGCGCTCCCTAAGGTTTCCGGATTTGAAGCCGTTGCGGGCCTCGGTGTTTAAGGAAGGGTTGAACGTCGAGATATGGCTATTGGAAATCAGGCATTTGTCGAAAAACTCGGCATCAGCGTCGAGGAGTATGCCAAGGACATTGAAAAGCTCCAGAGCGAGGCAAAAACAGTGATCTTTGCCGCCTCGAACAAAAAACTCATGGCCATTCTCGCTCTTGCCGACACCCTCAAGCCCCACGCGCGCGAAGCGATCGAGGCGCTCAAAAAAATGGGCAAGGAGATCATCATGATCACCGGAGATAACCCAAAAACCGCAGAGGCAATTTCACGCCAGCTCGGAATTGATCGCTACCTCGCCGAGGTGCTCCCCCAGCAAAAAGCGGAGGTGATCAAGAAACTGCAAGCGGAGAAAAAGAAAGTTGCCATGGTCGGCGACGGCATCAACGACTCCCCCGCCCTCGCGCAGGCAGACATCGGCATCGCCATCGGCTCGGGAACGGACGTGGCGATCTCAACCGGAGAAATCATCTTGGTCAAAGACGATCTGCGGGACGTGGTCACGGCAATCCAGCTCTCCGCAAAGACCATCAAAAAAGTTTGGCAAAATCTTTTCTGGGCATTCATCTACAACGTCATAGCCATCCCCGTTGCGGGAGGAGCGCACCTATTAATAACCCAGAGCGGCGGCCAACCTGTGCAATGGGTGCTCACGCTTTCAGAGAAACTCGGTCCCTTCGGCCAAGTGTTCAAAAATTTCTCGCAATCCACCCTGCGGCCCGAGATCGCGGGCTTCGCGATGGCATTCAGCTCCGTGTCGGTGGTAACAAACTCGCTTCTCCTGCGGCGCTACACGCCACCGATGGAGAAAAATAGCATCGATGCTAAACCCCCTGCGCGTCATCCCCGCGTCATGCCTAAGGCAGATCCGCCTCGGGCGGAAAGGCGGGGATCCAGTCTGAATATGATATAATCTTCACATGGAAAAAATAACTCTTAACATACAAGGCATGCAGTGCGGCGTCGCTCCACAAAGTGGAGCTTTCCATAGGGCTTCCGCCCTCTGGTCGTCGCTCGCGACCGCTCGCTCCTGTCACCCCGACGGGGAAACCCTAACGCTTTTCCCCGACCCCCTTTCGATCCACAATGCATATCTTATGTAATCAACACTATGGAAAAGATAACTCTTAACATACAAGGTATGCATTGTGGCTCCTGTGCCATCGGTATTCAAATGCTTGCCTCCCAGATGGATGGTGTGAAATCCGCAGAAGTAAGTTACGAAGGCAAGAAGGGGGTGTTTGAATTTGATGGCGCGAAAGTAAAAAAAGAACAGATCGTCAAAGGAATCGAAGAGCTGGGGTATAAGGCATCGTAGGGCCTTATTGACTGCACCCTTTTTGGATAACAATCGGCGCGTGGTTCAGCTCGCGGTTCGCGAGATACCCCAAGCCGAAGCTCAACGCGGCGACGAAGAAAATGATAATGATGAAAACAATCTCGCGGCGATAGCGGGCAACCCAGTTTTTGATCCTCCCCATGTCAGTTAAAAAACATTCGCGTCATTCGTATGTTCGCATCGATACCCTTCAAAAACTTAAATACTCTCTCCATTTTTCATACAGCTCGCGGGTGGCTCGCAAGTCCCTCACGTTATACTGCGCAATCTCGAGAAATTTCTTTTTCTTAAACAGCGGCCCCACATCGTCTCCCGTTACGCCCGCCGCCTTCGGGCTTTCAATGCCAAACGCCCGTGCCCAGAGATGCAAACTTCCTTTACGCCGAACCGTCCCGTAAAACGAAAACTGCTCCAAGAGGTCAATGTGCAGGGCTTCGGGGTTGTGTTGATAAAGATACCGGCCGCGCATGAGGTCTTTTGACGGGCGAATGCCGCGCGCGGCAGAGCGGATGAATAAAAACGGCATATCAAACGCGCGGCCATTGAACGTTACAAACACCTGATATTTTTGCGCCACCTCCCAAAACTTGCGGAGCATATCCTCCTCCGACATCGGCTTAAACGATATGCCGTCTTCTTTTGTTTCTCCGTGTTTCTCGCCGGGGGCCTGGTAATAGACCGCCCCTTCGTTTTTGTGAAAATCAAGCATCCCAATCGCGACAACCGAACCGGTGAGAGGAGAAAAGCCCAAGCCGTTTTTCAAATCCTCAAGCGCGATTTTATATTCGTCTTCCGTGTCAGAACCCTTCTTGATCCACCGTGTGAGGTTCTCTTGGGTCGCCTCGTCAAGCTTTTCGAAATCCTCCCCGACGGTTTCAATGTCGAGAATCAGAGTTTGTTGGGTGGTTGACATGAAGTTTATTATAATCTAAACTTACCAAACATTCCAAATTCCATATTCTAACTTCTAAATTCTAATCTTATGGCACATACCAAAGCCCTCGGATCAACTAAATTAGGCAGAGATTCCGTCTCAAAACGCCTTGGGGTTAAAATCCAGAACGGCGAAACAACCCGTGTCGGACAAATCATCATCCGCCAGCGGGGAACGAAATATACCCCGGGAGAAAACGTCCGGCGAGGCGGAGATGACACCCTTTACGCGGGAAAAAGCGGCGTGGTGCGATTCAGCGAAAGGATGAAAACCCGCTTCGACGGCTCTCGGAAAAGAGCTACTGTTGTGGCCGTATTATAACGCCAAGTTCTGTTGCAATCCCCTTTTTCAGATCCACCGGCACGCGGTGGGAACCGAATACTTTGAGCGGATGCTCGAGACGGATTTCCACGCGCTCTTTGATTATAAGGCGGTGTTCCCGCAGGGCCCTCAAAATCATCTCCTTCGTCACCGACCCGAAAATTGACCCGGCCTCATCTGTTTTTAGCGTAAACTCAAGCGAGGTTTGAGATATTTTTCTTGCGAGCTTTTCAAGATGTCTTTTGAGTTCGACTTCCTCCTCCGTGCGCTTGGATTGGAGCGCCTGAAGCCGCGCTACCGCCGAACTCGTTGCCGCCTCGGCGCGTTTCGCTGGAAAAAGGAAGTTGCGCGCGTAGCCGTCCGAAACTTCTTTTATTTCGGCTTTCGCGCCAACCCCCCGAACATCGTCTAATAAAATTACCTTCATGCTACAAAAATAAAGGTGCGCGGGTTACTCATGCTTCGCTCGTATTTCTTCCTCGACCGCTCGAATTGCCGCGTCAAGCTGGGGATCTTTTTTATTTTTCACGTCCTCTTCTGTTATTTTAACCTCAACGTCCGGCTTAATACCCCCCTTCTCCAAAATCTTGCCGCTCGGAAAGACCCAGTGGGCGACGGTGAGTTTCATTGAAGAACCGTCGCTTAAGTTCTGAAGCTGCTGAACAGTCCCCTTTCCGAAACTTGTTTCCCCAACGAGCTTTGTTTTTCGCACGTCCCGAAACGCCCCCGCAAGAATTTCCGAAGCGGACGCCGACCCGCCGTTTATGAGCACAACCACGGGCACATGGGCGAGCGCCGCGTTGCCCTCGGCGGTAAATTTTTTGAAAACGGCGTCATTTCTCCCCACTTCGCTTACCACAAGCGACCCGCGGGGCAAAAACCATCCCGCGAGCCGAACCGCGACTTCTAGATACCCTCCCGGATCGTCCCGCAAATCCAAAATCATTCCCGTGACGCCCTCCGCGAGCGCTTTGCTTGTTTCTTTCCCGAACAAATTGACCGCGTTTTCGTTAAAACTTTGAAGGTGGATGTACGCGATATTCCCCGCACTTCCCACGCGCTTCGCCTCGAGCGTCGGAATCATGATGACGGCGCGAGTAATCGCGAAGTCTTTCGGCTTCTCCCATCCCTCGCGGAAAATGGCGAGTGTGACCGTAGCGCCCACCGGCCCGCGTATCAACCCCACCGCTTCCCCAACAGACATGCCGTCGGTCGAGGTGGAATTGATTTTGAGTATCTGATCTCCCGCGAGAAGTCCGGCGCGGCTCGCGGGGGTGTCTTTGAGCGGCGCAACGATGACAACCCGTTCTTTTTTAATCCCCAGCTCCGCTCCAATACCTCCAAAATTTCCCCTGATGTCCTCTTGAAATTTTTTATTCTCGTCGGGAGGAAAAAACTCGGAATACGGATCGTCGAGCGACCCGACGAGGCCCTTGAGCGCCCCGTGCACGCGTTTTTGCCCGGCGACATCGGCACTCCGGAGGTATTGCTGGTCAATCAGATTCCACGCCTGCCAAAAAACGTCGAAATTCACTTCGCCGGGCTTTTGGGATTCCGCGTTGCCCACTCCCTCAACGACAATTTTTTTGGGAACGGCAGTTCCCGCATTAAACCCAAAGAAAAAACCGCTCCCCGCAAGGGCGGCCGCGACTACAACAACTGCAAGCGCCGTCAATATCTTTTTCTTCGGCATTGTCTTATTCTATCAGTTGCGGCACCCGACTGCAAGACGTCCCTTGAGACCCCTGCCAGAATGAATTAGAATAGCCGTAATGGCGCCGCAGGGAACATACCTCAAAAAACTCCGAACACGGGCCGCTACGTCTAAAATATACAGAAAATATCAACTCATCGGACTGGAAATTGCAAAAATTCTTGAGGATGAAAAACACAAGTCACTCTATATAAAACTTGCAAAACAAAACGGCGCGAGCACGGTGCTCCGCATCGCAAAGGATGTTGCCGAACGGCGCGGGGTGCGAAACAAGGGGGCATATTTCATGTTTGTGATACATTCCCGCAAAAAAAATGCCGACCGCCATGCACGATAACGTTCTCACAACTAGAGACAAGAAAAACGAAAAGTTCCTCAAAACAAAAACGCAGGATTTTGATTTTAAAAAATTTGCGAAGAAAGAAATAAACGACATCCTGCTCTCGATGAAAAAAATCATGCGCGCCGCGCGCGGCGTTGGACTCTCGGCAAACCAAGTAGGATATCCGTTCAGCATGTTCGTGGCAGAGGTGCCCGACGCCCAGGGGACCTTAAAATTTTACGCCGTATTCAACCCGCGCATCGAAAAATATGCCGGAGAAAAACTGATGCGCGAAGAAGGATGCTTGAGCGTTCCCGGCACATACGGCACGGTCGAGCGCTCCGAGCGAGTGGTTTTATCGGGATTCGATAAAAACGGGAAGCCCATAAAAATAAAAGCATGGGGACTCCTCGCGCATGTCTTTCAGCATGAAACTGACCACCTGAAAGGGACGCTCTTTACAAGCAAGGCGGAAAATCTCTACGATGCGCCCGCCCCTAAACGGCTCGCCGAGCGTGAGGAAAAATTGAAAAAATAATCCCTTACACATATTCGTATGGTTTTGCGCGTTCGTAAACCGCGTTTCGCATTTTTCGGAACCCCCGATTTTGCCGCGACGGTTCTAGAGAAACTGATCACGGCCGGTTTTCCGCCCGCGCTCGTTGTCTGCAATCCCGACCGGCCGGTCGGGAGAAAAAAAATCATCACTCCGCCGCCGGTAAAGCAAAGAATAATGAATTATGAATCTGGAATTAAGGATAAAATTCATATTCTGCAACCAGACAAGCTCGATCATGCTTTCCTTAATTCATTATTCAAGATTCATGATTCATTCGATTTCGCCATCGTCGCCGCCTACGGCAAAATTATTCCCCAGAACATCCTCTCCATCCCCCGCCTCGGAGTAATCGGCGTCCATCCTTCACTCCTCCCAAAATATCGCGGCGCTTCCCCCATCCAGTCGGCAATTCTTTGCGGCGAAGAGGAAACCGGCGTTACGCTCTTCTTGATGGACGAAAAAATTGATCACGGGCCAGTTCTCGCGACACGGGTCATGAGTCAAGGGTCAGGGGTCACGTATACGGAATTACAGAAACAACTTGCCGAGCTTGCCGGAAATTTACTCATAGAGATCCTGCCGGCATTCCTATTGGGCAAAACTGCCCCCCAGAGACAAAACGAAGCGGAGGCGACGTACACAAAAAAATTTTCCACGGACGACGGCCGCATTGAACCGAACGACCTCGAAAAAGCCGCATCGGGAGAAAACCCAAAGCTGGCCACGGACATCGAGCGAAAAATTCGCGCCCTGAACCCCGAGCCGGGGGTATGGACAATACAAAACAGAAAGCGAACAAAGCTCCTTGGGGCAAAGCTGGCGGATAACAAACTCATCCTCAAAAAAGTCCACATTGAAGGCAAAAAACCAAAATCTGTATAATCTACAATCCACATAAACTACCAACATAAACTACGCATAAATCCACATGAAAGGTGTTTACAGTTTAATAGAACGTTCTGTTATAATATAAACAAATGGCGCGAGGATTGGTGCTAAAGGGAGACGGGCTGACCAAAAATACGCTTATTAGATTAGCTCTTGGCAAAATATTTATGGTCGCCGCGACAACTTCTCCTTATTTTTTACATACGTTGGTAAAACAGTATTTTAATGATAAGACACTTAAGGCGTCTCGAGCCAGAGCAAAAAAATTACGCGAACTAGAAAAACGAAACCTCATCAAGTTTCAACAAACCGATAACGGAACTATTCATCTAGAACTTACTCATCAAGGAAGGCATATCGTGCGTCTGTATAATCTCGAAACAATGAAACTCAAAAAACCGAAGGAATGGGATGGAAAGTGGAGAATACTCATATATGACATTCCAAAAATCCAAAAGGGAGCGAGTAACGCGTTTCGGACAAAAATCCGACAATTAGGCCTATTCCCTCTTCAAAAGAGCGTATGGGTTTCCCCGTACGAATGTCTCCCCGAAATCGAATTTCTCGCAGTAGTATTTAATATAAATTTTGAAAAATGTATTTCTTATTTTCGCACAGCAGAAATCCCCAAAACAGCCCAAATTAAAGAATTTTTTGGTTTTGGCATTGTTTGATCTCAAAAAATTGACCCCCCGACCTCAAAACCTCAAATTTGCCAAATTTACCTAAAAATTTCTTTAAAATCTCTTTGCTTCTTAAGAGAACGTTCTTTTAAGAAACAAAGAGATGACAAAATAACAGAAATGACATGACAAATGACAGAGAAAAGCCGCATATGCCGCGCATTCTAGCCATACATTTTAGCTACCTCTTCCCAATTGACAACACTCCACCACGCCTCGATGTATTCCGGCCTTCGGTTCTGGTATTTGAGATAGTAAGCGTGTTCCCACACATCGAGGCCGAGTAGGGGCCGCAACCCCTGCGAAATCGGACTGTCCTGATTCGCCGTCGTGGTAATCTGCAATTTGACCCCTGACCCCTGACCCCTGACCCTTTCTTCTACGAGCCACGCCCATCCGCTGCCGAAAATTCCAGCCGCGGCGGTGCTAAAACTTTTCTTGAACTCGGCGAACGAACCGAAGCTCGCGGCAATTCCGGCCGCAAGCAAACCCACCGGCTCTCTCGAAGATCCCGACCGTGTCGAAAGACTTCCACCATTTTCAGCCGGAGCCATAATCCTCCAAAATAGCGAATGATTGAAATGTCCTCCGCTGTGGTTCCGCACCGCGCCGCGAACATCCGGAGGAATCGAATCGAGCGAGGTCAAAAGTTCTTCAAGAGTCTTCTCTCCAAGCT
>CAYJRG010000001.1:2311-17781 GCA_964372585.1 uncultured Candidatus Saccharibacteria bacterium | reverse complement strand
TATACTTGCAATACCTTCTCTAAATCCTTGAGTGTATAGTTTGCCTCAGAAGCATCTTTCAAGATGTCATTTTTGATGCTTTCTGAAAATAATGCTTCAACCTCTCCCTTTTTAGAACCGAGAGAAATCGGTTTTCCGTTTTCTGCCTCATTCATAGATTTAATAATACTTGTCTTCGCAAGGTTTTCATTTTGAGTCAGAAAGTTATTTCTAAAGCACTGAATCATTAACCCCTCAACATTGCCATCCTTATTGAAATAAAGAGAAATCTCTCTGGACAATTTTCTTAACCTCGAATCCGTCGAAACTTCTTTTTTTGACCAATACATAGAATCAGCAACTTTATCATAAAACAACTCCCACTTGCCTTTCCTTGCAGTAGAATTAAAATTTGATATTAAATTTAGAAATATGCTTTTTTCCATTGCTAATTAGGGTTTCTGTAATCGTATAAAATGTTTTCTACTCTGGAATTTATCATAGCATACTCCGGAGAGCCTTCTTCATATAGTTATTCTTTGTAAAGGCAACTAATTTAGTGTGAATGAGAGATTGAAAGAGATAATCTTCGGGTGTTTCTTTCATGGGTAGGTTTTAGGAGAAGAATCATTAACTTAAATTTACTTGCTATGTTACCACCAAAATATATTGGCGTCAATCGCCACCCCGATTATGAAGTTAAATCTGGAATATAAATATACTTATTCTGACGTTGTATAATGGTTCTAACGTCCTCTACGATGCCCAGCCGATTTGAAAATCTTGCTTCGTATTCGAAGCTTAGATTTTCAATCGTCCCGAGGCGCTCTGTGATGAGGGACAAAATTCCCAAAAAAACCATGAGCCAAAAAACAAAAACCGCGGTCTTCGGCGGCGGCTGTTTCTGGTGCACGGAGGCCGTGTTTCAGGTGCTCAAGGGAATTATTTCCGTGATGCCGGGATACGCGGGAGGCAAGCCCCCGAGCGGGGGCGGCGCAGTTTCCTATGAAGCAGTATGCGGCGGCACAACCGGCCACGCG
The DNA here is from genome assembly GCA_964372585.1 of uncultured Candidatus Saccharibacteria bacterium. GTDB lineage: Bacteria > Patescibacteriota > Minisyncoccia > UBA6257 > 2-01-FULL-56-20 > JBBTYG01. The sequence continues at coordinate 16,762 of CAYJRG010000001.1, read as the reverse complement.
GAGGTGATCAAAATAGAATTCGACCCCGCAAAGATTTCGTACCGCGACCTCCTCGCCGTCTTTTTCGCCACGCACGACCCGACCACCCCAAACCGGCAAGGCAACGACGCGGGCACGCAGTATCGCTCCGCAATTTTTTATACGAACGATCAGCAAAAAAGCGAGGCGGAGAAATGTATAAAAGATTTAAACGCCGCCGATCCGCGAGGGAAACCGATCGTAACGGAAGTCCAACCGCTTGAACAATTTTACGAAGCCGAGGGGTATCACCACAGTTATTACAAAAATAATTCCTCTCAACCATATTGCCAAGTCGTCATCAACCCAAAACTCGAAAAGGTGCAGGAAAAGTTTGCGGAACTGCTCGCTGATGGCAAATAGCCTATGGCATATGGCTCATGGCAAATAGCGCAAATGGCTTATAAAATAAAAACATGAAACCAGACAAAGAGTTATCACTGGAATTGCGGCGCGTCGCGCGAGAGAAGGGCACCGAGGCGCCGTTCAGCGGAAAATATTGGAATGAACACGCGAAGGGCATGTATCGGTGCGCCGTCTGCGGCGCGGAGCTTTTCTCGTCGGACGCAAAATTCGACTCCGGCACGGGGTGGCCGAGCTTCACCGACCCGACGAATCTGAAACACATTGAACTCAAAGAAGATGCGTCGCACGGGTTAAGCCGCGCGGAGGTGCTCTGCAAAACCTGCGGGGCGCACCTGGGACACGTCTTCGATGATGGGCCGCGCGAGAAAGGAGGCAAACGGTACTGCATCAATTCGGTCTGCCTGGAGCTGGAGAAAAAGAAGAGCCCTGTTCCTCAATAATTTTTGTAGCGAGATTTCAGAATTTCGAGCGAGGCGGGGTTGAAAATTATGAGGAATAGCGGTGGCTATTTCGAGGAATTTTCAAGACGTCGTAGCCGAAATGCTGAAATTGTCCGCCAGTCGTTCAGACCCTGAGGGTCTTCAGACCCGAACGGGAGGCGGATCTGCCTCTGGCACGACAGCAGAAAGGTTATTGGGGAATAGGGCTAATAGTTGAAACGCCGCCCCCGCCGCGGGCATGCGCCCGCCGCGGGGGGGTATCTGTAAAACTTCAAAACGCCCCGCTCATTCCAAGAAACATCAGCGCGCTGCCGAGAAGCGCCATATTTTTCAAGAAATTCACCATTTCCGGCATCTTCATGTTCGGGTCGGTAATCGTCCAGAAGGCGTGCATCTTAAACGACACCGGCACGAGAAACAAAATGAGCGCAAGCGAGGCCCAGCCGACGTACTGCCACAGGAGTATTCCCGCCCCGCCGAGAAGCAAAAGCGCTCCGCTCCCGTAAACCGCAGTTTTCGGCGATGGTACGCCCTTCGACGCGGCATACCCCGTAAGCATGGCAGTTTTTCTGAAATGGTTTATCCCCATCATCAGAAAATATCCGCCGTAGAGAATCCTCCCCAGAATGACAATAAGATCCATGTATATGTTTTTGCCTTAAAAAACGACCTTTAAGATTCCTATAAGATTCCTAAAAAGTTTCTTTTCTTTGTTTCATTTTCGCGTCAACAATTTCCCGAGCAATCTCCATCGCCGCATCGCGAGGATTTTTCCCGGTCTCGGCGCTCCGGCGAAGCACGGTATCCGCCATTCGAACAATTCTTTTTTCAATCTCTCGAAACATCCGCGCGGGGCCAAAGCCGCGATACTCCGCATACGACGAAATAACGCCGCCCGCGTTTGCCACGACATCCGGCACGATGCCTATGCCCCGACCATATAATTCCCGCTCGACCGCCTCCGTCATCGGAATGTTCGCCCCTTCGACAATAATGTTAGCGCGAATCGCGTTTTTGTTCGACTCGTTAATCACGTCGGTTACGGACGCCGGGATAAGCACATCCACGGGAAGCGCCCAAAAATCGGCCATCGGAATCCTCTGCCGCGGGAAAACGTCGCCCAGTTTTTTCACGCGCCGGATCGCCTTGCCAAGCTCCGCGGGTTCAAATCCGTTTTTTGAATACACCGCCGTTTTTGAATCCGCGAGCGCGGTAACCCGCGCCCCCATCTCGCTCAAAAACGTATACGCGAATGTGCCCACGTTGCCGAAGCCGTGAATGGCGACTGTCGCCCCGCGCACGTCAAGCCCCGCGTGCGCGGCCGCAACCTTCGCCGACAAAGCAACGCCAAAGCCGGTGCCCCCGAGCTCGTGCGGAAGCCCGCAGCGCTTTTTGCCCCGCACCGAGACGCAATAATCCGCCGGCTTCCCCGTCGCCGCACGCCAATCCCCCGCCGCTTCCGCAAACCACCGCATCTCGCGTTCCCCGGTGTTCACGTCGGGACCCGCGACATATTTTCGAACAAGAAATGGCCTAATCGCCCGGGTAAAACTCTCGACAAATTTTTTCTTTTCATGATCGCTCCCGCCGCCCCAGCGTATCCCCGCCTTCGCCCCGCCGAAGGGAACCCCCGCGAGAGCGTTTTTCCACGTCATCGTCTCGGCAAGGCGCAGGACTTCCGCCTCCGTTACCGCGGACGTCATTCGAATCCCGCCCTTCCCGAAGCCGAGAGCGGTATTGTGAATCGCCAAAAAACCCTCCATCTCGATCGCGGGATCATGCACGCGCACGACATACTCCGGACCGTAGGCATCTTTCACTGGAACGCTGATTGTTGTTTTTGAAATTATTTTAGCCACAGAAAAAATTATGGGGACGTCGTTTTTGAAACAACCGTCCTTCTCAACTATCAAAATTTTAACTTGGTTTTGAACCATGTCAAACCAACGCGCGCCGTGCTATACTTCTTTCATGCTCCAGCGAAACATAACTTCGACCATCGAGAAAATCATGCCGGCAACGGTCTCGATCGTCATCACGAAGCACCTCGAAGATTTTGAAAAGGAACTCCCGAAAGAACTGTATCCGTTTCCGCACCACGGCGGGGTTTCCGGAAAAACGCCGAAGATTCCCCCGGCATTCGCCGACGAGCGCGGCATGGTGCAGGTGGGCGGCGGATCGGGGTTTATAGTGGACGAAAGCGGAATCATCCTCACCAACAAACACGTGGTGAGCGAACCGAACGCCGAGTATTCGGTGATCACGCATGACGGCAAAAAATTCGCCGCGGAGATTTTGAGCAGTGACCCGATAAACGACGTCGCAATCGTAAAAATCCAAGCGACCAGACTGCCCTCGGTGCGCCTCGGGGACGCCTCAACGCTTACACTCGGCAAATTCGTCATCGCAACCGGCAACGCGCTCGGCATGTTCAAAAACACGGTTTCCCTCGGCATCGTCTCCGGCCTCTCCCGCTCAATTTTGGCGCAAGCAAACCCAAAAGCGCCGCCGCAGGAAATGCGGGGGCTCATCCAAACGGACGCGGCGATTAACGTCGGAAATTCCGGAGGGCCGCTCGTCAATTTGAAAGGCCTTGCGGTCGGCATCAACACCGCCGTCGTCTACGGGGCCCAGGGCATCAACTTTGCCATCCCGATCAACGCGGCCCGGCGCGACCTCGAAGACATCAAAAAGTTTGGACGGATCAAACGGCCGGTTCTCGGCGTCCGCTACATCATGGTGGACGAAGCGCTCAAGGAAAAAATGCGCCTGCGCTTTGGCTACGGCGCCCTCATTACGAGAGAAAGCCCGCGCGACCCGGGCGTGGCTCCCGGAAGTCCGGCGGGAAAAGCGGGACTACAAGAGCGGGACATCATTTTGGAACTGAACGGAAAAAAACTCGACTGCGACCACCCCATTCAGGATATTCTCGAAAACATGAATGTCGGCGACGAGGCGGAACTCGTGGTCATGCGCGGCGAAAAAGAATTCAAAACAAAAGCGCGGCTCACAGAACGAGATTAACCAACCGACCGGGAACGTAGATAATTCTTTTCGGCTTTTTTGAACCGACGAGGCCCGCGATGCGCTCGCGCCGAAGCGCGGTCTCCTCGGCTTCTTGCTCTGTGATGCCCGAAGGCGCCTCCACGCTGTCCCGAACTTTCCCATTGACCTGAATCACGAGTGTGAACGTTTTTTCTTTCGTAAATTTTTCGTCGTATTCAGGCCACGGCTCGAGATGAATTGATGTTTCATGCCCCAGCACATTCCGCCAAACTTCCTCCGCCATGTGCGGCGCGAACGGGGCAAGGAGTTTTATGAACGCTTCGAAAGCCGCTCGGTCGAGATCAGCAGACTCAAGCTCGCGGAAAAAAATCATAAGCGCGCTAATCGCCGTGTTGTAGTGAAGGTGTTCGATATCGTCGGTAATTTTTTTGATTGTTTTGTGGAGCGTCGATTTCAACTCCTGACCCGTGACTCCTGACCCTTGACCCGTGCCGCCCCATGGGGCGAGCCTCGCTTCCGGCGGGACCCCTTCCGACAATTTCCACACCCGATTCAAAAACCGCTCGACTCCCAATATCCCCGCATCGCGAAAATCCCCGCCCTGCTCGAATGGCGCGAGAAACATGAGATACATCCGAAGCGCGTCCGCCCCGAAATTTTTAATGTACTCATCAGGATTGATCACATTCCCCTTCGACTTCGACATCTTTGCCCCGTCTTTGATCAATAACCCATGCGCGCGAAACTTTTTGAACGGTTCGTCTCCGCCCGAGGCGCCTGCCCGTCCGAAACCGGGCGAAGGCGGGGATCCGCCTTTGGCGGAAAACTTCACAATTCCCATATCATGCATCGCCATCGCCACAAACCGCACATAGAGCAAATGAAGCACCGCGTGCTCCGCCCCGCCGATGTACATATCAACCGGAAGCCATTGTTTGATTATTTGTTCATCGAGAATAAATTTTTGGTTTTTATTTTCTTGGCCCTTGACCCTTGACCCATGACCCCCAAGCGTAAGATACGCGAGGTAGTACCACGCCGAATCCAAAAACGTGTCCGACACGTCCGTCTCCCGCCGCGCCGCGCCTCCGCACCGAGGACATTTCACTTCGTAAAACTCTTCTACGGAAGCAAGTGGAGATTTTCCCGTCCCAGTAGGCCTGAAATTTTTGATAAACGGCAACCGCACCGGCAGGTCTTTCTCCGGCACCGGCACCCATCCGGGATTTTCTAATTCCCCATTTGAAAAATCTGACCCCTGACCCTTGACCCCTGACCCTTCCGCTGATTTTTTGCAGTCCTCGCAAAAAATCAGCGGGATCGGCGGCCCCCAATACCGTTGGCGCGAGATGAGCCAATCGCGGAGACGATATTGAATTTTTCGTTCCCCGCCGACGAACTTCATAATTTCCCATTTAGCTTTCGAGGACTCCATGCCGTCGAATCTTCCCGAATCAACTAAATGACCTTCGCCCGTGTATGCCGTATCCATAACGGGACAGGTTTTTGCAGGATAATGCGGACACACAACCATTTTAACCGGCAACTTAAATTTCCTCGCAAACTCAAAATCCCGCTCGTCGTGCGCGGGCACGGCCATAATCGCGCCGGTTCCGTAGCCACCGAGCACATAGTCCGCCACCCAGATCGGGATTTCCTCTTTGTTTGCGGGGTTTATGGCTTTTATGCCCATAAGCTCAACTCCTGATTTTTCTCTGCCTTCGGCAATCCGCTCCTCCTGTGACTTCGCCGCGGCTTCTTTAATATATTTTTCAACATCTTTCAGATTTTCCGCCCGAGGCGGATCCACCTTTGGCGGAGAGATTTGAGATTTGAGATTTGAGATAATTTCGTGCTCCGGCGCAACAACCAGATACGTCGCCCCGAAAAGCGTGTCGGGACGAGTCGTAAATACTCTAACCTCTGCATTATCTTTCTTGACACCTGACACCTGACACCTGAATCGTATTTCCGCCCCATCCGACCTACCAATCCACGCCTTCTGCGCGATTTTTATCTTCTCCGACCAATCGAGGTGCTCGAGATTTTTAAGCAACCGCTCGGCGTAGTCCGTAATTTTGAAAAACCACTGCTCCAGTTCTTTTTTAATCACCTCCGTCCCGCACCGCTCGCACACATTCAAAATCTCTTCTTTCTTGCTTGACCCCTGACCCTTGACCCCTGCCCCTTTTATAACCTGCTCATCCGCAAGCACCGTCTTGCACGACGGGCACCAATTCACCTCCTGCTTTTTCCGGTACGCCAAACCGCGCTTGAACATCTCGACAAACAACCACTGCGTCCACCGGTAGTATTCGGGGTCGTATGTCTCGACGCGCTCGTTCCATGCAAACCCGTTCCCGATCGCTTCGAGCTGTTTGTAAAACCGCTCCTCCGAAACTTTCGCCTGCTCCATCGGATGCGCGCCGATTTTCAAAGCGTAGTTTTCGGAATGGATCCCAAACCCGTCGAGCCCGATCGGCTCGAACACGTCGTGCCCCTCCATCCGCTTGAAACGGCCGTAGATGTCAGACCCCACGAACGCGTACATATTCCCCACGTGCAACCCCTCCGCCGAAGGGTAAGGAAACATCATGAGGTTGTAAAAAGGCCGCTTGGCTTTGTCCAAATCCGGCTCATACGCCCTCTCTGTGCGCCATGCCTCCTGCCAGTGCTTTTCTATTTTTTTGAAATCGTATTTCATATCAGCATCCTAGATTCTAAACCAAAAACAGCCGTTTTGCATTTTTGAAAATAGCTGCCGCCATTTCTTCGAGCGGTTTTCGTTTTATCTCCGCGAGTTTTTTAACAACTTCGACAACATACGCCGGTTCGTTGCGCGTGCCCCGATACGGCGCAGGGGTAACGTAGGGCGCGTCTGTTTCGGAAAGTATTCGATCAAGCGGAATCATATCAATCACCTCGTCGTAGTCTCGTGCAAATGTAATCACGCCACCGAATGTAAAAGAAAACCCAAGCTCTAAAAGATTTTTTGCGTCGTCCGTCGTGCCGCTAAAAAAATGAATAACGCCCTGCCGCGAAGGCAGTGTTTCGGATTTCAGTATTGAGATGAGGTCAGAAAAAGCATTTCGGCCCGCCCCGCCGCGGGGCGAGGCTCGCTCCGGCATGCCGGAGCGGCAGTGAATCATGAGCGGCTTATCAACCTCTCGCGCAAGCCCGATTTGCGCCCGAAATGCTTCCGCCTGTTTTTCTCTGGTCTCTTCCCCGAGGCGATAGTAATCCAAACCGCATTCGCCTATCGCCACGACTTTTTTATCGGCCGCAAGCGAGCGATAGCGGGAAACGTCAAACTCCTCTCCACGACTCGTAAATCCCTTCGCTTCGGGAGTGTCGCCAAGTTCTTTCGTGTCATGGTGCGACTGCTCGGTGTGAATCGGATGCAAGCCGACCGCGGCATACACACCTTCGGAGTATTCATTTGCAATCTCGACCGCGCGACGGGAGGTGTTAAGTTGGGTTCCCACGTTCACAAGCCAGATATTCTTCTCAATCGCGCGGCCGATTGTTTTTCTCCAATCTTCGCCAAATGCCGAAAACTGGACGTGGGTGTGGACGTCAAAAAATTTCATCGTTCAAATTTATTCGAGCTTGGGAAATAAAATGTCTATCTTTTTAACAACGAGCGAACCCTCCTCCCGCCCCAGTGGGCGAGGCTCGCTCCGGCGCGCCGGAGCGGCCCACCCGATCGCGCGAGTGATTTTTTCCGCCGTCTCGGGGAGAAACGACGGGAGGAACCCCGCAACATTGTCGAGAAGAACCACGAGGTCAAAAACAATCTGCTGTTTTTCTTTCGGGTCCGACACACTCCATGGTTTTTTGTCGTTTACGTATCGGTCGCCTACTCCTATGAGATTCCAAATCTCGATCAGCGCTTCGCTGAACGCATACTGCTCCATTTTCTTTTTAACGACGGTTCGCGCAACCTCGACTCGCCGGGAAAGTTGGTCGGAAAAACGGCACGTGTCGGGAAACTGTTTTTCCTTGAGTCCGAGCGCAAGCACCCGCGCGGCGAAGTTTCCTAAGCCGTTTGCCAAATCGCCGTTGTACCGCTCCTTAAACTTTTCTCGGGAAAAATCGCCGTCTTCACCGAAAGGAATCTCGCGCAGTAAAAAATACCGAAGCGCGTCGGAGCCATACTTCCCCGCAAGCTCGAGCGGATCAATCGCGTTGCCAAGCGACTTTGAAATTTTCGTCCCGTCCGCCGTGAAAAACCCATTGGCGATAATCCGCCGCGGGAGCGGAAGCCCAGCAGACATAAGCATCGCGGGCCAGATCACCGCGTGGAACCGCATGATATCCTTCCCCATCACATGAACATCGGCCGGATGTTTTTCCCATTTCTCAATTCCGACCGCGGAAATGTAGTTTATGAGCGCGTCGAACCACACGTAGATCACGTGCCCCGTATCTCCGGGAACGGGAATCCCCCACCGCTTCCCCTCGCGAGAAACGCTGATGTCCTCGAGTCCGCTCCGCACAAAATTTTTAACCTCATTGAACCGGCCCGCGGGAAACACAAAATCGGGCACGGACTCATAGAAACGCAGGAGGTCTTTCTCGTATTTCGAGAGTTTGAAAAAATAATTCTGCTCTTCGATATGCTCGGGCTTTGTTTTGTGATCAGGGCAGAGACCGTCCACAAGCTCGGTCTCTTTCATAAATGCCTCGTGACCCTTGCAATAGAGCCCCCGATAGTTCCCCTTGTACATATCCCCTTTTTCAAAAATACGGCGCCACACTTCGCCCACGGTTTCTATGTGCCGGCTCTCCGTCGTCCGTATGAAATCCGTATTCGTGATGCCGAGCGCCTCCCATGCCGACTTCCAAACGCCGGCGAGCCGATCCGCGTAGCGCAGGGGATCCTCGCCGGATTTCTGGGCGGCATCAACGGTTTTCTGCGAATGTTCGTCGGTGCCCGCGAGAAACACGACGTCTTTTTTCACGAGCCGCGCGGAGCGGGCAAGCGTGTCGGCGATGATCGTCGTGTACGCGTGGCCCACATGGGGCCGGTCGTTCACATAGTAGATCGGCGTCGTGACATAAAACTTCTGATCATTCATACATCTGTTGTATCCACGAGACCCTGCCTCAAAAATCCCGCCCGCCCGCCCCCGCGGGATTTTTAAGGCAGGGCTCTACACAAGCTCCGTATTCAGCCTCTTCTTGCTCGACCACTCGTTTAAAATTTCGTGAAACACCGCCGCCGCCGGAACCGAGATCAGTATGCCCAAAAATCCGCCGGCCTCGACCCCGATCAAAAGCGCGATAATCACGATCACCGGATGGAGATTCACCGAACGCTTCGTGAGAAGCGGCACGAGCACGTGCGCCTCGAACTGATGCAGAACCAAAAACGCGATGAGGGTCCAGAACGCGAGCCATGGAGACGTCGAAAGAGCCACGAGCACCGAAACCGCCCCGGCGAGAATCGGGCCCACAAAGGGCATCAACTCAAAAATGCCGGCAAACACGCCAAGAATAAACGCGTGCTTCACGTGCAACATGAACAGAACAATCCACACCATAACCGCCATAATGCAACTCAAGGCAATTTGCGTGCGAAACCACGAACTCATTTTCTTTCGCGAGCGCTCATAGACGGCAAGGGTCATCTTCTCGTAATCCGCCGGCGCCACAAACCGGAGGAATTTCTCCACCCCGCCGCGGCTGACGCTCAAGTAAAAAGAGCTCACGAGCACCGCGACCGCAAGCCCCAAGCCGCCGAGCGCCTTTGAAATAAACTCGATAGGCGAAGCGCTTTCAGAAAAAAATTGCGAAGAAAACCGGTTCACGACGACATCGAGCGACTTTAAATTTTTGAAGCTGATTAAGGATCCCACGCCTCCCTCATTCCCCAGACCGGAGAGCAGTTCATTCACATCCGCGATGACCAAGGGCAACACGGCATACACAAGGATGGTAAAAGCGAACACGCCGATGAGAAAAATAAGAACCACGCCAAGCGTCCGCGGAATGCCGTACCGTTCCAGAAAATCAACCAGCGAATCAAGGCCGGAAGAAATGATGATGGCGAGGAAGAGGCCCAGCAGTATTTGTTTTCCCGTGATCAAAATCGAAACAAAAATCACAAAGAGCAGAATCCTCCAGAGCGTCATCCACGAAATTTCAAACGGTTTTGTCTCCATCGCATTAGCCTGAGTGTACCACGAAAATCAAGAGCATGTCCAAAAACCCCCGTATGTCATCCCTGCGCAGGCGGGGATCCAGAAATTCTAGAACTAGATCCCCTGTTTTTAATGGGACTACGCCTGGATTCCCGCTTCCGCGGGAATGACAGAAATGTAGGTTGTGTGGGGTTTTAAGACATGCTCCAGGTTTTTAAAACCCGCTCAAACTCGGCCGCGCCTTTATACGGGCCGATGACGGCGAGGTTTAAAAGCTGTTTTTTGAATAACAGTTTCGCGAGCGAGCGCACTTCACGCGCCTCGACAAGCTGAATTTTTTTGACGAGCGCGGGGGGCGTAACAATGGATTTTGCCACCACCTCCTGCCCTCCGTAAAACGAGGCAAGCTCGTCTGAAGTTTCAAGCCCGAGAATCACGTTTCCCACCAGATGATCTTTGGATTTCTGAAGTTCCCGATCGGGCACCAACTCTTCCCGCAATCGCTCAAATTCCTCCATGACGGCGCGGAGCACGGAATGTATTTTCTGATGATCCACTCCCGCCGAGACGGCGAAGTGCCCGTGGTCAAGGAAAAAATCCGCCGACGCGTGGACATAATACGCCGCCCCGAGCTCCTCCCGAACCCGCTTAAAGAGGCGGGAACTCATCCCTCCGCCCAAGACGTCCGCCAAAACCTGAAGCGCGTATCGCCGTTTGTCAAAAACATCGAAACTTTTAACCCCGAGCACTAAGTGGCTTTGATCGGACTCTTTGAACTTAACCAAAAACTCCGGCGCGGTTTGTTTTTTATACGCCGTTTTCTTTTTAGAGAGCGCCCGCCTCCGCGGAAGGCCGCCGACGTACCGCTTAATCTCGCCGAGAGTTTCTTTTTCGCGCAAACCTCCCGCAACGACCACAACAGTCTTTGAAGCAACGTAGCGCTCATCGCGGTATTTCAAAAAATCCTCGCGCGTTAATTTTTTGATGACGTCTTTTTGTCCGGCTATGTCCCACCCCGCGGGCTGGTCGCCGTAGATGAGCGAGGTAAAAAGTTCCTGCACCCTCCGCGGCGGAGTGTCTTCATACATATTGATCTCCTCAATGATCACGCCGCGCTCTTTTTCGATCTCGTCGGGATTGAACACCGGATTCAAGTACAGGTCAGAGACGATGTCTAAAATCTTCGGGAGCTTGCGGCTTTCCGCCTTCGCCCAGTAACCCGTGTATTCTTCGGACGTAAAGGCATTCGACTGGGCGCCGAGCGCCGCGAGCTCCTCCGCGATCATCCCGGGCTGGGGACGATTCGTGGTGCCCTTGAACATCAAGTGTTCGAGAAAATGCGAGAGGCCGTTAATCCGCCGCGTTTCATATTCAGACCCCGCTTCAACGAGTATAAGCACGGTTGACGCGAGACTCTGTTTCCGGGGAATCAAAATCACCCGCAAACCGTTCGACAAGACTACTTTTATAAACTCTTTCATGAGAATATAGTATCACGCAGATCGGAAACGCAACAATCATGACCCATGGCCCGCGACTCGTGACCCAACTACCCCGTAATGGTGTCTATATCGTTCTGGAATCCCCGCGCGTGGGTAACCACCGCCTCGCCGTATGTCCACAAATAATTCCGCCACCTCCCTCCTGCGTAATACTTCGCCGCGGCACAGCGCTCGCGACTCGGCTCGGAATCATACACGGAACTGCACGGCGCCATCGCGTCTTTGAGGTATAGGGCGGTCGCCACAAACGCGTCTGCGTTGTTCCATGGAGACGGCGGAGCGGCGCCGGTTACTTTGGAAATGGCGTTTTTATACAAATTCCAGGTGGAAGGAATAAACTGCGCGGGGCCCAAAGCACCGCCGTAGGCCCCGTCCCGATTCGCGCAGGAAACCGTAACCACGTCGGGATTTATGTTCAGCTCCTTGGTGATGGCGAGAAATAAAATTTGATTCGACGGACTCATCGCGGTTTTATAGTTGCACCGCCCCACGTTCTGCCCCAGCGCGGATTCGCGGTCGAGCACCGCAAGGATAAGCGCGGGCCGAATCCCCGTCGCCCCTCCGGCAAGCTTCGCGAATTTATAGGCATCGTCGAAACTCAACTCGCCGCCGCCCAAGAGCTGGAAAATCCTGCTCCGAATCTGCGCGGCGGTCGCCTTGGTCTCAATGAGGAGCGACTGATACTTCGATTCCTGACCCTTGGTGATTTCAAGCAGTCTATTTTTTTCCTCCTTCACCGAATCCACCTTCCCCTTCTGCGATGCCTGATAAGCCCTCGCGCTCTCGGCGTCCGCCCGCGCGAGCGAAAATTGCTCCTGCTTTTCTTTAAGCTCGCCCCGGAGGCGCCCTATCTCGTCAATGGCAACTTTGAGATTGCCCTGAACGAGGGTGTTGTTGGTGAGCGTGCTCCAAAAATCCGAAAGCCGCGGGTGTTTCAAAAATATCTCGAGCGCCGAGACACTGCTGTTTTCATAAAAACTCTGGATCAGATTTCCGAGCGCCGTTCGCTTGGAATCAATGTCTTTTTCCGTAACGACGATCTGCGACTGGGTTTCGTTGATTTTTCTGTTAAGCTCTTTGAGCGTTACGTTGATCGCCTGAATTTGGAGATTCAGCTTCGAGATCTTGTCGTTCAGCGACGAGATTTCCACCTTGAGTCCCTTGCCCTGTTTTTTGTATCCCTCAATCTGGCTTTCATACTGATTGATCTGCCCCTCAAGCTGGGCAAGCTGGGCCTCGAGCGCCGTGCGCTCGTCGTCAGCGACCGGAGCGGCGGAAACGCTGTGGGCATACAAAAACGCCATCCCCAATACGGCAATCCCAAAAAAAATCGCGCCGGCGCGCATAAAACACCTCCGTATGCAGGAGATGCAAAAAAGCTCTGATTGTGCAAATCTTCTCATGCAAAGACTCCGAAAACCTCCCCGTCATAAGTAAACCAGATTTGATTATAAAAAGTTACTTCGCGGGTTTTTCGGATTTTTCGGTCTTTCCGGGCTTTTCAGCTTCTCCGGCTTTTTCCCCCTTCACCGTTTTCTCGGCATCCCGTTCCGCTTTCTTCTCCTCCGTTTCAACCTTCACAGCACCGAGGTCAACCGGCGGTTCTTCCACCTTCTCTTCAACCGGAGCTTTCACGGTGGCGATAGCCGTCCCCGGATCAATCAATATTTTCACGCCGGCGGGAACACGGATGCTTTTCACATACACGCTCGTGTTGATGTCAGTAAGCGGAGCAAGACTCACCACAAGCCGATGCGGCAAATCCGCGGGCAGAGATTCAATTTCAACTTCGTGCATGCTCACGTTCAAAATGCCGTTTTTTTCCTTCACGCCCATTGCCTCGCCCGTAAATTCCAAAGGCACCTTCGTCTTGATTTTCTCATCCATCCGGACGCGGTAAAAATCAACGTGAATCGCATCGCCCGAAAGATAATCCTTCTGCACGTCTTGCACGAGCGTGGGATACGTTTCGCCGCCAAGGGCAATGGTGACGATCGTGTTTGTGCCCGCCTCCTTCCACACTTTTTTGAAATCCTTGGCCCCAACCGAAACATGGAGGTTCTTCACTCCTTTGCCATACAACTCGGCGGGAATCAAACCCGCCCTCCGCGCGGAGGCAACCGCTTTCCCAAATTTTTCCCGTGGCGTAACTGCTAAATCCATCCCGTTAGAGATAGGAAACGCAAGCGTTTCCGGTGTTATACAGAAAGACCTTTGATTGATATGTAAACATGATTATATGATTTATGTGATCCCCGAATGGGCATCTCTAACGGGATCCATGGGGTTTAGATTAGCAAAACCCAGAGAAAATGGCAAACGAAAATAAAAAGCGCCCGGTGGAATAATTCACCGGGCGGGGGTTCGGTTGATGACCGCGCAATCCTACGCGCTGGGGCGAGGACGCCGAGGCGGGATCTGGAACGGCAGGTTTGCCATACCCTTCACGCTCCGCACAGAAAAGGATTTCTCCGGGAGGGCGGCCCGAATCGTGTCTTCCGCGACTCGTCCGGGCAGGATGAGATGTTTTGGATGTTGGTGATCTTTCCAGATGCTTGCCGGCAACTGCGCGGCGAGGCACTCCGTGTCGGTTTGCGACCATTGTTGCTCTGCGATGAGGACCGTAAACGGCGCTTTTCTGCTCATAACAATCTGATTGACAACGTGAGTCTTGCGAGAGCTCGTGCTCCCGCACTATGAGGTCAATTCCCAAAACTCATGTGCTAAGAGTATGTTGCCATAAAACAAAAATAAAGCAACTGCGGCAAATTTAGAGTGTGCGGATGACGCTAGCGAAAGGCATACCCGGCGCTATTCTACATGTCACACGCCTCGGATTTCGATCGCCCGAAGCCGTAGCCGCAGAGCATCGCAAAACTGCCAGTTCATTATACAAAAAATCCCCTGGGTTCATAATCCTGCTTGTTGCAGAAAAGAACCCAAGGGACTAAATCTCAAAATTGAGATAAGTTT
>CAYJRG010000001.1:0-2301 GCA_964372585.1 uncultured Candidatus Saccharibacteria bacterium | reverse complement strand
AGTTGCGGGACAACCACATGACGACGATGACGACGACTGCCAGCATTCCAAACACTGTCGTACCCGAAGTGGTTGAGGCTCACCTCGAGACTCCCATCATCTTCGACGTACACGTCGGCAACGAAGAATTGGCCGTCCTCCTTCAGAAGGAAGAATGTGCAACTGTTGGCACTCAGCAACGTACGATGCTTCTCGGAAAACTCTGCCACCTGATCTTTCGTAGAGACGAGACGATCGAGGTCGGTCGAGAGCGAGCCGAACATCTGGGTGAGTGTGGCATTCTGCGCCAATTCGTACACTTCGACATCCATCGCCGGAGTATCCGCGCCTTGTTTGTTGAGTTGTTCGAAAGCAGGGTCGAGATACCCTACAAACACGCTAGCCAATTGAGCGGTGGTTCTTGTGCCTTTGCAAGCGTTAATAGTAACACGCTTCCCGCCGGAGATGAGACGGAGAATGGCAGGAAGGGCAACTTCAGTTTGCGGCTTGCCGTTTCTGCCTGCATACACGAGTATTTCTTCGGCGATGCGGGACACCAACATGCCCTTCACTCCAGTGAGCCTTTCCGCCTCCTCGAATGTCAAATCATCGGGCACCGCGTTCCCGACCGTTGTGATGAGGTCTCTGAATTGCGGCTTGGTCATTTCGCGGACTTGAACTGCTTGGACTGTCTCATTATTTTTCATGAGCTGTTCCTTTTTTGTTTTGTTGTTTGTTACGCCATCTGCCTCACTTCTCGCACACGCGAGGGTGGTGGCAATGGCTAGTATGTACTGCTTTGGAAGCGCATACGCTATACGTTCCCAAAGCAATACATACCCAGCAAAAACAAGCAAAAGCTAGATTTCAAAGAGCGTGAGGGGACAATACCATGGCTTATAAGGTTTTGTCAATTTTTTTTGGTAACTCATCACGCCACAAACACATCGCAAAAAAACGATAAATCATAGCATCCCGCTGACACTGCTTTTTGGGAGACCAGCCCCCATCTCAAAAATATCTCGAGCCGCGATATCGGCAGAATCTGCCATATCCCTTTGGGTTCCCGCAGGTTTTTCGCCCGACTGCGTTGCTCCTCGGATCCGTATCCCGATACTGTCTCCTCGTTGCGCCTTGTCGGGCGAAAAATCTGCGAGGAACGCGGCGGAGCTATTTTTGAGATGGGGGCTAAAAGCGAAGTGCAGCCCTCATTCAAATGTGGGCGTCCGCCAGAGGCGGATCCGCCTCTGGCGGAAAGCGGTCTCCCAAAAAGCAGTATCAGCGGGATGCTCGGCTAAACAACCTCAACTTCTCCATCACAACTTTCTTAACTTCCTCGACTGCGTAGGGCAAAATTTTATACGGAGCGACCTCCTTCGGATTGTCTTTCAATCCTTTTTCGAGGCCGCGTCGCCACGCGACGCGGAGCTCGGTGTTGATGTGGACAATGCGCGCGCCGGCCTTGATCGCTTCGGTAACATCTTCCGGCGAATTGCCCGAACCGCCGTGGAGCACAAGCGGCACGCCCGCGGCCTTTCGGATTTCCGCGACTCGCCCAATGTCGAGCGCCGGATCGCGTCCGCCAGAGAGCATACCGTGAATGTTCCCGACAGCGGGCGCGAGTAAATCAACGCCCGCTTCCTCAACAAACCGAGCCGCCTCTTCCGGCTTCGTCAAAAATTCTTCGCCGAGGTTTACGCCTTCCGGAATCGCCTCGAGCACCTTCGACGACTTTCCGATAAACCCAATCTCCCCCTCAACCACGATTTCGGGATTGGCCGCGCGAGCGTACGCGACGCACTTTTTCATCACGGCGATATTTTCTTCGAGTGATAGCTCCGTCCCGTCAAAAATCACGGCGTCGTAGCCCGCATCCACCGCCTCTTTCACTTTTTCGAAGGAATAGGCGTGGTCGGCATTCAAAAAAATCGGGTAGTCGTATGTTTCCCGCAGATTCTTCACAAGCGCCGTCGCCTGCCGCACGCCGATAAACTCACGCTCGCCCTCCGAGGTGCCGATGATGACGGGCAATTTCAACTCCCGCGCCGACTCAAAAATTGCCTTGAGCGCCGCGAGGTCGGAAATGTTGAAATGCCCGATGGCGATTTTTTTCGCTTCTGCGCCCACTAGACATTCCCGCAATGTTTTCATGAGGATAGTTTACCACAAAATATCCGGCATGGTATAATCAACACAGCATCAACCACGCACAACCTATACATATAATTACGTAATATAATTACGTATAATTATATAACCACATGAAAAAAATGGAATTAATCGCGCTACTTATTATCGCAGTTATAATAGCATTTCTTGTCT